>DATABK010000114.1:0-7003 GCA_036259695.1 Actinomycetes bacterium
ACGGTACTGGCATGCCCAACCACCAGCCGCAAGCACCCCCAACCAACTCGGCTCATGAGCCGACCGATGGCCGGCGAGTTGATGCATGGGCCGACTTCGTTGGCTCTGCTGCTTGCCCCTGGCGGCCTTCCGCATGCCACGGTGTCCACCGTCCCCCGGTTCCAAGGGCAGGGCAGACCGCCCGGCCAGGCAACAGAAAGGGGCAGGCCCATGACCGAGGCCGCCGTGAGCTTCGCCGGCAACCTCACCGACGACCCCGAGGTCCGCTACACCGAGGCAGGGATCGCCCGGGCCATGTTCCGGGTGGCCGTCTCCAGCCGCCGGGAGCAGGAGGCGTCATTCTTCAACGTCATCGTGTGGCGCGACCAGGCCGAGCATGCCGCGCAGTCCCTGGCGAAGGGCAGCCGGGTGGTGGTCGTGGGCCGCCTGCAGCAGCGGGCCTGGACGGCTGAGGACGGCAGCGCCCGATCCACCGTCGAGGTCGTGGCCGAGGAGCTGAAACCGAGCCTGCGGTGGGCGACGGCGACCACGAACTGGGCGACGAGGAGCTCCAGCCAGTAGCCAGCTCGACCAGGCGATGCGACGAGCGGGACGCGGCCAGCATGCTCGCGTCCGCTTCGTCGCGTCCGTACTAGGGAGAGATGAAGCTGCCCCGGGCGCCGACAGAGGCAAGCGAGGTCTAGGCCTGCCACTCCCCACGAGGCTGGTACCGGCTCCGGTGCAGAGGTCAGCCGCCCGGGGCAGCCACGCTTGGTGTATCCCTCCTCGCCGGGCTCCAACCGGGCACGGCAACAACACAGTGCATGGCGGGTTGAGTGGATGCGCGCTTGTCGTAAACTGCCGGCTATACGAAGCTCAGTCCTTTTGGGCCAGACGCACCGCCGCGCCTCCCCTGATCCGGTGAAGGAGATCGGCATGCCGATCGATCCTGCTGCCCTGGCCCGAAACCTCAGCACACTAGCCGCCCTGGACGCCGAGCACGATCTCGCGCGGGCGCTCCAGCAGATCGCCAGCGCCGCCAAGGTGCTGCTGAGGGTGGACGGGACCGGGCTGATGCTGGCCGATGCGCGGGGCGAGTTGCGTTGGGCGACCGCCTCCGACCAGCAGACCCAGGTCATCGAGGAGGGCGAGGAGCGACTGGGGCAGGGTCCCTGCGTCAACGCGTTCGCCGAGCACGCCCCGATGGCGATGCGGGATGCGACCAAGGAGCCGCAGTGGGGCAAGATCACCGATGTGGTGACCGCCCAGGAGATGCGGGCCGGCCTCAGCGTCCCGGTGCAGCTAGAAGGCGGCCCGATCGGCACCCTGGACCTGTACTCGGCTGCGCCCAGAGACTGGGATCAGGCGGAGATCAGCGCGGCCCAGGTGTATGCGGCGCTGGCGGCGACCCTGCTTTGCCAGGCCGCTGCCGCTCAGGTCAAGGGGCGGCTGGCCGACCAGTTGCAGGTGGCGTTTGAGCACCGCACCCGGATCGAGCGGGCCAAGGGGATGGTGATGCTGCAAGAGGGGATCGACGACGCGGCCGCGTTCGAGCGCCTGCGGAGTGCGGCTCGGTCCTCACGGCGGCCGCTGATCGAGGTGGTCGACGAGGTGCTCGCCGGTCAGCGGCTCTCCCGCCCGCGAAGGTAAAGTCGCCTGGCTGGCCGGTCGGTGGTCGACAGTACCAGCAGACTAAGCCGAGGGTGTCGACCTTCAGCCGAGACACTGGAAACCAGCAGGTGAGGCGACCTGTCAAGCATCAACCTCACCAGCACACGTGCTGGTGAGGTTCGTCGTGGAGTTTCTCTACGAACTCAAGGCCGGCAGACCATCGGCCTACTGAACCAAACGTCTCGGCCGCCCGTCGAAGCAAGTAGAATCCGGGAACTCGCGCAGCAGGGGGTCCGGCATGGCCATCGCGCCACGTCAGCGGCTCGTCAATACGGCCCTGACAGCCCTCCTCGTCGTCGGTGCCGTGCTCGTGCTCTTTGACCTGGCCCGTGTCGTGTTCTTGGACCTGGCCCGTTCCGACCGGCCCTCGGATCGTCGCTGCGCTGAGCTGTGGAACGGACCAGCCAACCAGACCAACCGATCCTTGGTCCGCGGCCGCGCCTTCCTGCTGGCCACGGTCCGGGGTGTCGAACCCAACAAGGCCGGCCAGCCGGGCTGCGGGGTGCTGTTGCGGGAACGCGCGGATGGACCCTGGTTGTCGTTCAGCGTCGTCCTCACCGAGACCGCGGTGTACTGGGACCCTGGCGTGTCCGGCGTTCGGTACGGGACCGACAGCCCGACCGGCTACTGGGGCGACCCTCCCAACGCGACACTGCAGGCGGACGGGAGCCTCACACTCGACGACCGTTAGTCGGCATGGAGCTGCCGCGCCCTCGATGAGGGCTTGCCAACGAGGCTCGCGTTCCTCTGGACGGGCCTCGCCCATCGCCCGAGCTGGTGCCGTCGACTGCCAGGCCCGAGCCGCAGTTGTCCTCACCGGCCATGCCCTCCACGTGCCCTAGCCTGGGTCGCGCTGGGGCCGCAGCGGGGCCCTGAACGACCGGAGCACCTCGGACAACCACGGTTAACCCCGGGCATCATCTGTCCAGCAGCCCCCCCTTCCCGGTCGAGCGCCGCAGGCCACCGTCACCAGGCGATTCGCCCTCGCACGGAGAAAGCCAGGGGTTCAACTCCCTAACCCGGCCAGGTGGTGCTGAAGGTCGAAGCTGCGTGGTGGTGGCGGGGCTCTGACAGCCGCTTTGGTTGTGGCTGCGCGGGGAGGGCCCGCCCCGGCAGTGCCCGCCCGGTAGTGCCGCAGTACCCTCGCCGGCTGTGAGCCCTCGCGAGCAAGGAGGTGGTTGATGGCAACCGGTATCCAGGTGGTATTCGACTGTGCCGACCCGGACTCGCTGGCGCGGTTCTGGGCCGAGGCGATCGGCTACAAGCTGGAGGACCCACCCACCGGCTATGGGAGCTGGGAGCACTGGGCGCGCGAACAAGGCATCCCCCAGGAGCGCTGGAACGACGCCAGCGCCGTCGATCCCGACAACCGCGGCCCGCGCCTGTACTTCCAGCGGGTCCCCGAGGCCAAGACCACGAAGAACCGCGTGCACCTGGACCTCAGCGCTAGCGGCGCCCATGGCACGCCGCTGGCCGAGCGGCGCCGCCGCATCGACGCGGAGGTGGAGCGGCTGCTGGGGGCGGGCGCGACCAGGCTGGGGACGCTGGAGGGGGCCGGGGGGTATGTGGTCAACATGGCCGACCGCGAGGGCAACGAGTTCGACGTTCAGTGACCCTGACCGGGACGCTGGCGGGGAGGCGTGGGTGCCCGCGTGCCAGCCATGTGCCACATCAGGCGGACAAGCCCGGCATCGGACGGACAACCACGGTCACTGACATGTCGCCGATGACCTGGCCGCCTAGGGCGCTAGCTGCTGGAACACATCCCGCGAACATGCCTGATAAGCATGTGCTCCTCGGCGCCGTCGATATAGTGAAAATCTAGGGCCGCAGACCAGTAAGAGGAGCACCTGCGATGGATCGACCGTCATCGAACCAGGGGCCGGAGGCCTCGTGGCCATGGACCTGGCCGCTGGGCGGGGACGTCACCCAGAGGATCGGGACCTGGTGGATCAAGTCGCTCAGTGATCAGACTGGCTTCATCAACATCAACAACGTCCGCGCAGGCGATCCCGAGCTCGAGCGGCGCATCATCGAAGACGTTGCCAGCTACGGGCGCCAGCTGGGCCGGATGATGGAAGCGCTCGATGTGGTCATTGGCCACCTGCGACTTGGCGACAGCAAGAACCTCACCGCCGATGAGCGGCACGCGCTGCAGGACTTCTCCGACCTCGTCCGGCAGGTGCAGACGCTCAAGGGTGACACCAGTCGACCGCGGCTCACGGCGGCCGAGTTGGACCGGATGCTTGATGACCTCCAGGCGCTCAAGCACCAAGACCCGCCCGCCTACCAGCGCATCGCTGCCCGACTCCGCGATGTCATCTCTGACTGAGCTGCGAGCGCCTGCACAGTATGTAGCTGATTACTCCCGAAATCGGTCGCACGGCCAGGCTTGCGCTTCTGCCGGTGTTCTGCCCAACCGGTCCGGACCCGACCGAACGGAGCCGGATCAGCCCGAACGCAAGGTCCGCCTCCAAGTCCTCTGGCCAGGGTAGATCCGGCTCAGGCGGACGATCCCGGACGGACCCGGATGCGCTGCACCCGGCTGAAACCGCAAGGTCAGCGGTTCGATCCCGTCCCTGCCCACCACATCGGCCCACGTCAACGGGGCTGGCTCATCTGGCTTCCCCCAGCGTTCGCCAGGTTGTTCCCTTACGCGGATTCTCGTAGAGTCCGCCCGCTAATGACGCTCGTCGGGAATGGGGCGAGGGATCCAGTGGCCGACTCCAGAGCCTGGTGGAACAGCGCCGCACGTGAAGACGCCAGCTGGTACATCGCCACGGCCTCCGACCCCTTCTTCGAGCGCGGCCGCCGGGACGCCGACGAGCTCATCGCCTTCTGCGGGTTCCAGCCGTCCACGGGCAAGACGTTGCTGGAGATCGGCGCCGGGGCCGGTCGGATGACTCACCGCTTCGCCGAGTTGTACGGACGGGTGATCGCCCTCGACGTGTCTGACGAGATGCTGACGCTCGGCCGCAGCAACCTCGCCGGCGTCGGCAACGTGGAGTGGGTGCTCGGCTCCGGTGCCGACCTTGCCGGGATCCCCGACCATTCAATCGACGACGTCTTCTCCTACATCACTCTGCAGCACGTCCCAACGAGTGCGGCGGTCCTTGGCTACCTGGAGGAGGCCGGCCGCGTGCTGAGACCAGGTGGCCTTGGCGCGCTGCAGGTGCGCCATCCGGGTCCGCTGCCGTGGGCGGTCGACCTCGCCGGTCACCTTGTGCACGCCGCCCAGGGTCGCCGGGTGTGGTCGGCTGCCTGGCGCGGCACCCGTGTCCCGAGGCACCGGCTCCTCCAGGCGGCGTCCAGACCCGGGATCCGGGTCGAGCTACGACCGCGTGGGCATCGGCACCTGTGGGTTTTACTACGCCGCTGATCCGTGCGATCAACCACCGGACGCGATGGCCCTGACTGCCCCTTCGGAGATGCTTGAGGCGGTGTCGAGGCCGGTCGAGGACGACGGCGGCGGCCACGACCCTCGCCGCTTCCTATGGTGGCGCAACGGATGGCGTAGGGCACTCCGCGGGAGAAGGCAACCAGCACACATCGGGGCAGGGTCGCCTGGCGGGCCACGGCGAGCACGTCGCCGGCGTGGTCATCGAGGGTGTAGCCGGAGGCGGGAGCGTCGCTTCGGCCTCGTCCGCGCGGGCTGATGGCCACACAGCGGCGAGGCAAGAGCCGACCCATCAGCTCGGTGTACTCCCCGGCCGGCTCCGAGAGACGGGGCACGATGACGATGGGCAACTCATCGCCACCATCGGCGTGAGCCCGGCCGTACCCTCCATCGCCGCTATGGAGCAGCGACGAGCCTGACCCGACCAGGCTCCGGCCGATCCGTGCCGGGTCCGTATCACAGCGGTCAAGCAGTGACCGCTGCGGGCTGAGCGGCCGGGACCGGTACGGGAAGCTTCAGGTCACCAGACCTGCACGTACATGAGCTCGGCTGCTGAAACAGGCGCGGAAGCGGCTTCGAATCCCGCCTCCCGCTCTTGTCTGGCTCGGGTTGACCCTGAGGAACAGATCCCGGTGAAGGGCGCTGATGCTGATGAGATCAGTCGCCGACCGTGGCATAGCATGCGCAGATCAGGCCGGACAGCGGCTCCAGGCCAGGAGAACAAGGCATGCCCAGGTCGCATGACCTCCTCACCCCGACCGAGCACGAGGCAGCCCAGCTTCTCGTCACCCTTGCATGGCGGTTGGACGGGGGACAGCTCGTCAACGCCGACCAGTTGCTGGCCAGACTTTGCAGCATCCCGACCAACGACGTCGCCATGGCCGGCATCGTGCTGCTCCGGGAAATCGCGCGCAGCGTCGCACCCGTGCTCCAACGGCCACCCATCGAAGTACTCGATCACTACCGGGCATGGCTCGCCGGCCAACCGGGGAGATCCGGCTAAGCGCGCCTCCATCTCGAGACACCAGCTACGGCCGGCCGAGGATGCTGGCGACGGCCGAGACGAAGCCGGGCAGCGCCACCAGGGCGACCAGGGCCAGGACCACCTGGCCGGCCGGGACGAGCCGGTGGGCGTGCCAGGCGGCCAGCACCGGCCGGGCCCTGGTGGCCAGGACCACCAGCCCGCCGACCACGGCCAGGGTGCCGACCACCGGCAGCAGCGGGGTGAGCAGCAGCAGCGGGGCGTGGGCGGCGATGGCCCGCGGCTCGAGAGCCGGCAGCGGGACGGCCCGGCTGACCCGGCCGGCCAGGGCGGCGACCAGCGTGCCGTGGAACAGCACCAGGGCCGAGAACGCCAGCACCGACACCCAGCCCGGTCCCACCAGGTCGAAGTCGACGTTGCCCTCCCGGAGCGGCTCCAGCCGGGTCCCGGCCACCAGGAGCAGCAGCCCCCCGTAGACCAGCCCCCCGGCCCGTCCCGCGGGCAGCCAGCGCCGCACCAGCAGATAGGCCGCGCCGGTGGCCGTCCCGAAGAACAGCGCCGTGAAGACCACGAACCCGACCGTCCCCCCGGCGCTGATCCGCCCCACCACCTGGTCCGCCTCGGTGATCCGCCCCTGGGCCCCATGGCCGGCGGTCACCGCCAGCAGCCGCATCACCAGCCGCCCGCCGGTCCCAGCGGCCATGACCCCGGCGCCGATCCCGGCGATGACGGCCAGGTTCACCGCCCACAGGTACCGCCGCACGACCAGTCCCACCGGCGGGGGGTCGCCCGGCGCGGTCGCGGGCGGTGACTCGACCGCCAGGCCACCCCAGCGAACCACCGCGACCAGCCCGGCCAGCACCACTAGGATGCAGGCACCGATCACCACCATGCCCGCAGTATGACGGCTTGACTTGCTCAGCTCGAACGGAAACGCAGACGGCGCCTCGGTGGGAGGCGCCGTCTGGACGTGC
>DATABK010000115.1:0-1968 GCA_036259695.1 Actinomycetes bacterium
TGGCCGCGCCCGACCCCTGGGCCGGCATGGAGGAGGCCGCCTCCCGCCTTGAGGCGGCCGGGACCCGCCTGGCCGGGCTCAGCTGACCACCGCCGGGACCCGGGTCGCCTCCAGCAGCCAGGCCGGCCGCCGGGTGCCGGCACCGAGGCGCTTGCCCCAGGTCGACCGGCTCGACCCCGGTCGCCCGGTCACGGTCGGTCGAGGACACCAGCATCGACAGGGTTCCGGCGGCAGGGCCTCGGCGGCGGCGACCACGAACAGCGCGTTGGGCAGCCCGCCACGCCCGGGCCGGCGGGCAGCCCGCCGTGACGCCTCTTCCATGGCGGCCGCGCCGGCGTCGACGCCCACGACCAGGCGGTCCAGCTCGGCGGCCGCGGCGGCCAGCACGAAGCGGCCGTCCCCGGTCCCGAGGTCGATGGTGCCGCCCGGTGGCGGGCGGCGAGGTCAGCGAGTTAGCCGACGTCCACGTCCTGGACGCGCCGGCCGGCGACGGTCCGCATCGCTCCCCAGCTCCTCTCGTCTCGTCTCCGCAGCCTTTCCCAGCTTCAGTCTCGGCGGCGGGGCCGGTTACAGCCGGCGGGAGGTCAGCCAGGCGCCGGCCACGACCAGGGCGGTGCCGGCAAGGGCGGCCGGGGCGACCCGCTCGCCGAGCAGCACCACCCCGAGCACGATCGCCACCACCGGGATGAAATACGTCGCCACCGCCCCCCTGGGCCCGCCGACCCGGCCGACCAGGGTGGTCATGAGCACGAAGGCGACCCCTGTCCCGAGCACGCCCAGGGGGACCATGGCCAGCACCGACGGCCAGGCGAACGACGAGGAGCGAAGGCCCCAGAGCCCGAACGGCAGCAGCAGGACCAGCGCCGCCAGCTGGGCCCGGAGCAGCACCGGGAGGGCGCCGTAGCGCTGCTGGAGGGGCACGGCCAGGTCGATCGCCAGCCCGTACAGGACGACGGCACCGATGACCAGACCCGCCCCCAGGGTGGTGGCCCGCGACCCCTGGAGCTGGGGCCAGGAGATGGCCAGGACCCCGGCGAACCCGATCAGCAGGCCGACGGCGTGGACCCGGGGGAGCGGCCGGCGCAGCAGCACCACCGCCCAGGCGGCGCTGGCCAGGGGCACGGCCCCGTTCAGCATGCCGGCCACCGAGGAGTCGATCCACTGCTGGGCCACCGGGAACAGGAGCATCGGCAGCCCGGCCCAGATCACGCCCAGGAACGCCACCCGGACGAGGTCCTCGCGGCCGATCGGCCGCCGCGCCGCCGGGACCAGCGACAGCGCCGCCAGCCCGAGCGCGACCCGGACCACCGCGATCACCCCGGGAGCCAGCGCCTCCAGGCCGATGTCGATGAACAGGTACGACGAGCCCCAGATGAGGGCGACGCCCGCCAGCAGCAGCCACTCCCGCACACCGAACGCCTCGGTGCGGCTCCCGCTCCCCGTCTCCAGCAGTGGCCGGCGCATCAGGGTCATCCTGCCACCGCCGTTCAACCTCCGGTCGGCCGGGGGAGCCGGAGCGCGGCCAGCAGGCCGAGCAGGCACAGGGTCGCGGCCGTCAGGAAGCCGGCGTGGTAACCGGCCACCAGCTCGGCCGGGCCGGGCGGGCCGTCGCCGGCCAGGGTGCTGGTGCGGGCGGCGGCCACGGTGGCCAGGAGGGCCAGGGCGACGGCGTTGCCGACCTGCTGGGCGGTGTTGAACAGGCCCGAGGCGAGCCCGGAGTGGTCGCCGGCGCCGTCGGTGGCCGCCGCCGTCAGCGGGACCCAGGCGATCGGGGCGCCGGCCCCGACCAGGACGAAGCCGGGCGCGACCCCGGTCAGGAAGCTGTCGCCGGGGCCGGCCCCGAGCAGGAGCAGCAGCCCGGCCGCCTGGAGCAGCAGCCCGCCGGCGGCCACCGGCCGGCGCCCGTACCGGCCGGCCAGGGCGCTGGTGCGGGCGGCGGCCACGGTGGCCAGGAGGGCCAGGGCGACG
>DATABK010000116.1:0-5216 GCA_036259695.1 Actinomycetes bacterium
GGTGGCCAGCCATACCCCCACACCGAGCAGCACATACACCACCGTCCAGCGCACCTGGAGCCGCTGCAGGACCACGATCAGCGCCAGGAGTGCCCCGGCGGCCAGCAACGGCAGCACATCGATGCTGCCGGAGTAGAAGACGGCGATCACCAGGATGGCCCCGATGTCATCCACGATGGCCAACGCCAGCAGGAACGACTTGAGCGCCGCCGGCAGCCGACCTCCAACCAGGGCCAGAACGCCCAGGGCGAAGGCGATGTCGGTGGCCATCGGGACCCCCCAGCCCCGGGCCGGCTCCCCGCCGGAGTTGATCGCCAGGTACAGCAGGGCGGGCACAGCCATCCCGCCCAGCGCGGCGATCGCGGGAAGGGCCGCGACGCGCGGCTCGCGGAGCTCGCCGGTGAGCAGCTCGCGTTTGATCTCCAGCCCGACCACCAGGAAGAACAGGGCCATGAGGGCGTCATTGACCCAGTGCTGGAGGTCCTCGGCCAGCGACCAGTTCCCGATTCCGATGGTGAGCTGGGTGTGCCAGACGGCGTCGTAGGAGGCCCGCCATGGAGAGTTTGCCCAGACCAGGGCGGCGACGGCCGCCGCGAGCAGCAGGATGCCGCCGGCCTGCTCGGTCCGCAGGAACGTCTGGAGGGGCTGGAGGACTAGTCGGGGAACCGGCCGGGCGCTGTCCGACCACGACGGCCGGATCTGCTCCTCGGCCGAGGCGCTCCGCTGGTTATCGCGATCCATCATGCTCCGCTTGGTCTGGGGAGGAACTACAGAAGGCCATATGCTCCAGTGATGAGTGGCTAGGGCGACCTGGCGATCCGCCCCTTCCAGATTCGCGGGATCCATCCACGGGCCCTCATTAGCACCTGTTGCCCACGTCCCACGGAGCTAGGGTCGGGATGGTCGGTGAAGCAGTACCGAAGGCGGACCGCAGCCCGTCGAGCGGTCACCGGGTCGACACCGAACAACGGTGACACGCTGGGCTCACAGAAAACGTCTTGAGTTCGCCCAGGGCCGCGGCTGAGATGGGCTGTCGTTGATCACCAAGTGCGCCCTTGATTGCCAGCAGCTCGGCCCGGCAGGCCAGGACCACCTTGGTATGCAGTAGCAACGGGCCTCGCAATCGGGTGGGGAACCGCACAGCAGAGGCACTGTGGCTGGCAGCGTCAAGCAGCCGCTCCACCGACCGGCCCCAGGCCCGTCGGCGCCGCATGCTGGGCGCCACCCGACCTGCGGGCGCCACCCCGGGCAAGCGCGGCCAGTTCCAGCAGCGTGGTCCAGCTGAGGGTCCGGCGGACGAGCATGTCGCTGATCTGGCCGGAGAGTTCTCGAGCTGCGGGATCATCTGGATGGCCCGCCAAGCAGTGCTTGATCCTCGAAGCCGTGCTCTTGGGCCAGGCGTGCCAGTCGGGCATCGGCCCAGGCCAGGAACGAGGTGAACTCCTTGGGGACCTCCTGGCCGGTCGCCCGTAGACCGGGCATGGCCTGGTCGACCTCGGCTCGGAGCCGATCCAGGCGGGCGGCGGCCTCCGCTGGGTCTAGGGGAGCTGGCTGGTCGCCACCGCTGGAGCGACCGCCGACGTAGTTGGTGTCGTAGTCGTCGACGACCCGCCGAACCGTCCGCTCCAGGGCTGGGCCGAACAGGACCGGGATCCGCTGGTCGTCTTGGCGTACGCCCCAGCGCAGCACCAGGCACATCATGATGCCGGCGCGCAGCAGCCGGTTCATCGACTCCTCGGGCTGATCCGGATGAAAGTAGTACAGGACGGGGAAGCGGGTGACGTTCTGGTGGGCTTCGATCAGGGCGTGCTGGAGGTCGGCCAGCACGGTCGGGCCGCCGTGCATGGCAATGCGCACGACCTGGGCCGGGTCGGTCAGGCCAAGATCTGATGCGTGCAGGGCCGCGCTGCGCTGGCGGGTCACCAGTGGGTAGACCGACAGCAGGTAGGTGATGGCGGCCGTGATGGCGGCCAGCCCGCTGGCGCTCTCGGCCACGGTGACCAGGCGCAGGGCGTCGCTGGAGGCGACCACGTCCCCGAAACCGACCGTGGTGAGGGACACGGCGCTGACATACAGGGCCTCGGCGATGCCCTTGGATCCGAACGGCACCGTCTCGCTGTAGCTGAAGCGGTCGATGAACGGCAGGTAGATGAGG
The DNA here is from genome assembly GCA_036259695.1 of Actinomycetes bacterium. Taxonomy (GTDB): domain Bacteria; phylum Actinomycetota; class CALGFH01; order CALGFH01; family CALGFH01; genus CALGFH01. Next base: position 2,156 of record DATABK010000116.1, read on the forward strand.
GCGAACCCGATCCAGAGGCTCCCGACCCAGCCGAGGAAGCCGCCGGCCATCGCCGCCGGACCGGCGAAGCTCAGCAGCCGGCTGGTGTTCAGGCGGCGGCTGAGGGTCCGTACCACCAGCCAGGTGCCGCGGCTGATCGCATAGCTCAGGGGGCCCCGACGGGCGGGATGCAACACCGCCAGCGCGGTGTCCCACAGGCCGAACAGCAGCAGACCGCTGCCGGCCGCGACCATGCCGCCACGCATCACGGCTTCCCGGTGCTTTGCAGTGTTCTGCGGCGAGGCCGAACCCGCCGACCGGTCGACGTCAGTCGGCGCGACGGCACGGCCCTCACGGCTGTCTCAACGGCAGAAGGACAGACACGATGCTCGCCCGCGTACTCCCTCAGTGCGCACCAGATCACGCATCCCAAACCAGGTCCGGCGCATGGTCCTCGACGCGCCGCCTCCTGCGCGGCGCTGGTGAGCCACATACACTAAGCCACGCTGGAGCACCCTCCAACCGCCAGACACATCCGACCTATGAGCGCGGCCGGGTCGACACCACAGGCCAATTCGTCGAGGTGCTCGCTTGACGCCAACCGCCGGTTCGCGGCTTGCCGAATGCCTCCCTCGCACGACGTTCTGTCTCCTCACTCCAGGCGGCCGAACCCTAGTCTTCCTCGGGCTCGCCAAGCGCTAGGCCGGCGACGGCGCCGATGAGGATCCACAGCAGGACGTTTCCGAGCTCGGCCCCGATGGCGACGCCGAGGCCGGCCCCTAGGGCCACCCACGAGTCGACCGCCTGGGGACTCGACGGTGCTGGCCGTAGATCGTCAGCCATGCTCGTCGCGTTCCTCACATCGACGTGCCGCCAGCCTCGCTGGCGACACGCTGATTGGGTGCGCCGTCACGACGAAGACGACGCCACCAGCAGGAGGAGTAAACGGAATGGCGCTCATGCGCGGCTCCCAGTCGACAGCGGGCAACGTTGCCGACCAGGCTTCCCGGCGCACCGCCCGCAGCTTAACAACTGCGCCGGAGGGCGCCAAGCGTCCTGGCACCGTCGGGCCCGGGAGCGGGGCTTTCGATCGGGTTGGCCAGCGCATGCAATGCCGGCCCGACCCAGGCGGTGACCAGTGCGGACCGGACCCGGTCCCTTTGCTAGGCTGGTGGTGGAGCGCCGGGAAGCCTGGTCGGCAGTTGACATCGTCGACAAGGTCAGGAGTGCACGGTGGTTCGTGCGGCGGCACGCGTCGCCAGCGGAGCCGGTGCCAGGCCGGCTGAGCGCGGCGTCCGGCCCAGGCGGCTGGCTGCGGCGCTGCTGCTCGTCGCTGCCGCCCTTACCTGGCTCGTCAGCTTCCCCGGCGCGGCCGGCGGTCAAGGTTCGACCGTACTGGTGACCCGGGTCGACGGGACCATCACCCCGGTGATCGCCGACCACCTGCTGGACGGCGTCGCCGCCGCCGAACGCGACGGCCACGCCGCCTACCTGGTCGAGCTGGACACCCCAGGCGGCCTGGACACCTCCATGCGGGAGATCATCAAGGCGTTCCTCGGCGCCGACGTCCCGGTGGTCGTCTACGTCACCCCCTCGGGGGCGCGGGCCGCCTCGGCCGGGGCGCTGATCACCTTCTCCGCCCACGTCGCCGCGATGGCGCCGGGCACCACCATCGGGGCCGCCACCCCGGTCGACCTCCAGGGCGGAGAGATCTCCGACAAGGTCATCAACGACGCCGCCGCCTTCGCCGAGTCGGTCGCCGCTCAACGCGGCCGCAACACCCGCTTCGCCATCGACACCGTTCGGGAGGGCCGCGCGGTCACGGCCGAGGAGGCGGTGCGGCTGGACGCGGTTGACCTGCTGGCCGCCAGCCGCGCCGAGCTTCTGAAGCAGTTGGACGGCCGCACCGTCAAGGTGGCCTCCGGCAACACCGTCACCGTGCGGACCGCTGACGCCACCACAGTCGAGCAGGACTTCGGCCTGTTCCGGCGGCTGCTGCAGCTGCTGGCCGACCCCAACCTGGCCTTCCTGCTCCTGTCGCTGGGGACCCTGGCGATCATCTACGAGTTGGCCAACCCGGGAGTCGGCTTCGGCGGCATCGCCGGGGCGATCTTCCTGCTGCTTGGCTTCTTCGCCCTGTCGGTGCTCCCCATCAACCTGGTCGGCGTGCTGCTGCTGGGGCTGGCGGCGGCGCTGTTCGTGGCCGAGCTGTTCGTCCCCGGGGTGGGGGTATTCGCCGCCGGCGGGACCGTCGCCCTGGTCCTCGGCGGCCTGTTCCTGTTCGACGGCGCGGTCCGCATCGACCCGGCCGTGCTGGTCCCGGTGGCGCTGGTCGTCGGTGGCGGGTCGGTGCTGGCCGGCCGGCTGGCCTGGCGGGCCCGGCGCGCTCCCAGCGTCAGCGGCCGGGAAGGGTTGGTCGGCCGCCAGGTCACCGTGCGGACCGCCGACGGCCCTGTCGGGCAGGTGCTGTTGGACGGCGCCTGGTGGACGGCCCGCAGCCGCGACGCGCCCCTCGAGGTGGGGCAGACCGTACGGGTCGTCGACCTGGACGGCCTGCAACTGATCGTCGATCCCAACAAGGAGGAACCCTCGTGAGCTCTGTGCCTATCGGTCTGGCGGTGGCGGTGGCCGTCCTGCTGGTCCTGCTGGCCATGTCGGTCCGGATCGTCAACGAGTACGAACGCGGGGTGATCTTCCGGCTCGGTCGGGTCATCGGCGCCAAGGGACCCGGGCTGTTCTTCATCATCCCGATCGTGGACCGGATGGTGAAGGTGTCGCTGCGTACCGTGACCATGGACATCCCACCTCAAGACGTCATCACCCGCGACAACGTGACCGTGCGGGTCAACGCCGTCACCTACTTCAACGTGGTCGACCCGGTCCGCTCGGTCGTCGCCATCGAGAACTACCGGCAGGGCACCTCCGAGATCGCCCAGACCACCCTGCGCAGCATCCTCGGCCAGGTCGACCTGGACGAGCTACTGATCAAACGCGACGACATCAACCAGCGACTCCAGCAGATCATCGACCAGCTCACCGACGCCTGGGGCATCAAGGTCACCCTGGTCGAGGTCAAGGACGT
>DATABK010000117.1:0-2252 GCA_036259695.1 Actinomycetes bacterium
GTCGATCGACGCGGCCCGGGAGAAGTAGTCCTCGAGCACCTGGGCCTGGGCGGCGGCCGAGTTGGCCAGGGCCCCGTCCAGGGCGGCCACGGCATGGCTGTGGGCCGAGGTGCCGCTGCCGATCCCGACCGGGAGCAGGCAGATGGCTACCAATAGCACAGAGAACGAGAAGCGACGCATCCCCAGGTCCTAACTCGACACTCGACGTAACTGACGTGATGGGAGTTCCATCGGCAGCCACCGCCCGGCGTCTTAGGACTTCAAGTGCACCAACATGAGGGCTCGGATTCTGTGGTGGTCCGGTCAAGCCGCCAGCCGCTGGGTCGACATCTCTAGTAGCTGGTAACTGACCGATCGCAGCGGCCAGCTGCTCGCACACGACGGCCAAGGGGCGATAGTGCGACAACGGTTCGGATGCTGGGTTGTGATCGCGGCGTTGGCGGCCGGCTGCGCCACACCCGAGGCCAACCAGCCCCCGGCCTCCGAAGAGACCGACGTGTGGTTCATGCAGCACATGGTCCCCCACCTGCTGCAGACAACCTCGATGGTAGACCTGGCCCGCGACCGGATCACCCGCCCCGAGCTGGCCCGGCTGGCCGACAGCATCGACCGACGGGGACAAGCGCACCTCCAGCAGCTGCAAGGCTGGCTGAACGAGCGAGGACTGGCCCCCTACGACCCGCAACAGCAGCCCGGCAGCGGCAAGGAAACCGACCTGGAGCGGCTGGCTCGGATTCGCGGCGCCAGATTCGATCTGGAGTTCCTCACGGTGATGACGGCACGGCACCGCGCCGGCAGCAAGCTCGCCGCTACCGAGGTCCGCGAGGGCAGCGTGCCCGAGGTCCGCGAGCTCGCCCAGCAACTGTTGGCCGAACACCAGGACCAGATCGGCAAGATGCAGGCGTGGCGGCGCGCCTGGGCCAAGGCCGACGCCAACCACTCGACGGCCCGGGCCTCCGCTGGTGCCGTGGACCACCGCTGGCAACACTTCGCGGCCCGCCGCGCTGCTCGAAGGGCGTGAGATGAGGATCTTGGTGGTGGACGACGAGCCCCTCAACCTGCGTCTGGTCGAGGCCGCGGTCACGCGGTTGGGACACCAAGCAACGGCTGCCGAGGATGGCGAGGCGGCCTGGCAGTGCTACAACCAGGACAAGCCTGAGGTACTCATCACCGATCTGCTGATGCCCAGGGTCGAGGGGCTGGAGTTGTGCCGCCGCATCCGGGCCGACGCGGGCGCCGGCTACACCTACATCATCCTGGTCACCGCCCTGAGCGACCGCCGGGACGTGGCGCGAGGCATGGAGGCCGGCGCCGACGACTATCTGATCAAGCCAGTCGATCTGTTCGACCTGGAGATGAGGCTGATCGCGGCCCAGCGGGTGACTGACCTGCACGCCCAGCTGGCCCGCCACCGCGCACAACTGGCCCACCTGGCCCGTCACGATCCACTGACCGGCCTGGGAAACCGGCGGTCGCTGGACGAGGACCTGGAGACCCTCCACGCCCGCAGCCGACGCTACGGTCGCGGCTATGCCCTGGCCATGTGCGACATCGACTGGTTCAAGGCCTACAACGACACCTACGGGCACCAGGCCGGCGACCAGGCGCTGCGGGCGGTGACCGCGACCATCGCCCGGGAGCTCCGAGGGGGTGACAGTGTCTACCGCTACGGCGGGGAGGAGTTTGTGCTGGTGCTGCCCGAACAGACCCCAGACACGGCGCTGGTGGCGGTAGAGCGGGTGCGGAGCGCGGTGGAGCGGCTCGCCATCCCCCAGCCAGGCGCTGGCCCCGATGGCGTGCTGACGGTGAGCGCCGGGATCACGGCCTATGCTCCTGGCGACCAAACCACAGCCGAGGAGCTGCTGAGACAGGCCGACGCGGCCCTCTACCGGGCCAAGTCGGCTGGTCGCAACCGCATCGCTGTGGCGGACAACCTGCCAAGCTAGCGAACCGTCGTCACGGCTGCACCATCATCGACAGGCTCGCGAGCATCGCAGCTCAGCCAGGGAACGCGCAGGGCGGAGGCATGTTCCTCCGCCCTGCCGCTGTTCCATCTCTGAGTGGCCAGTTCCAGCCGGCGCAGGACCAGGTGTTGCCGGACCAGCCGTCGCCGGACCATCTGCGCCAGGTCCAGGTCTCGCCCGACCACCGACGACCCGACCACGCTGGGCCGACCAGACCTCGCTGGACCACCGGCGCCCCGACCACATGGCCCGGTCCAGGTGGTGGCGGTCCAGTTGCTGCCGCTGAAG
>DATABK010000118.1:0-11397 GCA_036259695.1 Actinomycetes bacterium
GGCGGCCGCAGGCGATCCGGCCGTCGCGGGTGCGCTGGGCGTACATCGACAGGTGGGTGCCGGTGGCCAGGGTCTCCCCGCCGGCCAGCCGATCTCCTCCCAGGCCTCGGCCGGCAGCGGCTCGGTGGCCAGCATCAGCGAGTACAGCGGCAGCACCGACCGGCGCAGCCCGGGGAGGGTGGCGCCGTAGCCCTCGGTGGCCCGGACCACGATCTCGGCCCTGACCGGGCCGCGGGTGGTGTCGGCCCCCCCGGGCCGGATGCGGGTCACCGGGGTGGCCTCGTAGATCGGCACCCCGAGCCGCTCGACCACCCCGGCCAGGCCGCGGGCCAGCCGGGCCGGGTCGACGGTGGCGCAGTGCGGGGTGTAGGCGGCGTCCAGCAGCCCCGCCACCCGGACCCGCCGCTCGGCCTCGTCCCGGCCGAGCAGCCGCTGGTCGTCGGGGCCCATGCCCCACCGGCGGGCGTGCCCGACCCCCGCCTGCAGCCGGGCCAGCTGCACCGGCGAGGCGGCCACCTGGAGCGCGCCCCCCTTGACGTAGTGGCAGTCGATGCCCTCCTGGCCGGCCACCCGGCCAACCTCGTCGACGGTGCCGAACATGGCCCGCTGGAGCGCGATCACCGCCCCCCGCCCGGTCTTGGCGGCCAGCCCCTCGCGGTCCATGGCCATGAACGCCGAGCACCAGCCGCCGTTGCGGCCCGAGGCCCCGAACCCGGCCACCTCCCGCTCCAGCACCGCCACCCGCAGCCCCGGGTCGGCGCGCTTCAGGTAGTAGGCGGTCCACAGCCCCGTGTAGCCGGCCCCGACGACGGCCACGTCGACGTCGACCGGCCCGGGCAGCGGCGGCCGGGCGACCAGCGGGCCGCCGTCATCGGCCACCCCGTCCAGCCACAGCGAGCGACTGCGGTAGAACCCCGGGTCGCTCAAGACACCGCGCGGTGGTAGCCGCCGAACCCGGCCCCGAAGTGCACCATCAGGTTGCCCATCGCCGCTCCTCTCCGTTGCCAGGATTCTCCCAGGAGACGGACACTCGCTCATGTCGTGTTCCGGGTCCCAATCGTGCGGCGGGTCGCGCCCTAGTACGACCTGGGCAGGCGCAGGGAGTGCTCGGCCACGTAGTTGAGGATCATCTCGCGGCTGACCGGGGCGGTGCGGAGGACCCGGGCCATCCACCAGAGGTTGGCGATGCCGTACTCGGCGGCGTAGGCGTTGCCGCCGTGGACCTGGATGGCGGTGTCGACGGCGTGCAGGGCGGCCTCGGCGGCGGCGTACTTGGCCATGTTGGCGGCCTCGCCGGCGCCGGGGACGCCGCTGTCGGTGGCCCAGGCGGCCTTCTGGGTCATCAGGCGGGCCAGCTCGACCTCGATCTTGGCCTCGGCCAGGGGGTGGGCCAGGCCCTGGTGGGCGCCGATGGGGACGTCCCAGACCTGGCGCTGGGTGGCGTAGGTGGCCGCCCTGGCCAGGGCGTAGCGGGCGATGCCGTTGGCGGCGGCGGCGCCGATGATGCGCTCGGGGTTGAGGCCGTGGAAGACCTGGCGCAGGCCGTCGCCCTCCTCGCCCAGGAGCCGGTCGCCGGCGACCCGGACGTCGTCCAGGTACAGGAAGAACTGGCGCTCGGGGGCGTTGACGTTGAGCTCGATCGGGGCCCGGTCGAGGCCGGGGGTGTCGGTGTCGACGATGAACAGCGACAGCCGGCCCCGGCCGCTGCCCTCCTCGACCCCGGTGCGGCTGACGACCAGGACGGCGTCGGCCTCGTCGACCCCGGAGATGTAGTACTTGCGGCCCGACAGCCGCCAGCCGTCGCCGTCGCGGGTCGCGGCCGTCTCCAGCCGGTGGGTGTTGGACCCGGCGTCGGGCTCGGTGATGGCGAAGACCATCTTGGCCTCGCCCGAGGCGATCGCCGGCAGCCAGCGCTCGCGCTGGGCGGGGGTGCCGAACCGGGCCAGCAGGGTGCCGCAGATGGCCGGCGACACCATCAGCAGCAGCAGCGGGCAGCCGTGGGCGGCCAGCTCCTCGGTGACGATGGCCAGCTCGCTGATGCCCATGCCCCCGCCGCCGTGCTCGGCGGGCAGGTTGACACCGACGAAGCCGGCCCGGCTCACCGCCTGCCAGAGCTCGGTCGTCTTCTCCCCCGCCTTGGCCTTGGCCAGGAAGTAGTCGTGGCCGTAGTCGGCGGCGATCCTGGCCACGGCCTCGCGCAGCATGGTCTGCTCGGCCGTCTCGCGGAAGTCCATCGCCGGCAGCCAACCACGCCCGGGGCCCGGGCGCTAGGCCGGGATCAGGGCTCGTCGCGGGTGTAGTAGACGTCGTTGGCCATGCCGGCGAAGGCGGTCAGCGAGGCCTGGCTGGAGTCGACGAACCAGCGGCAGTTCGGGTACTTGGAGGTCTTGTTGTAGTAGAGGACCCCCTTGAAGCCCTCCCAGCCGGCCTTCTTGAACAGGGCCCGGGCGTCGTTGATCCACTGGGCCTTGCGGTTGGGCTGGGCCGGGTCCTCGGTCGAGGCCCACTCGGGGACCATCATCCCCTTGATGGCCTTGCCCTGGGCGAACAGCCGCATCGGGTTGAGCACTGACTCCAGCGAGTTCCAGGGGTTGCTGGTCCCCGGCCGGCAGTTGTACCAGTTGTAGGCGTCGGCCCCGATGTAGTCGAGGTAGGCCTCGCCCGGGTACCAGTCGATGGCCCGCCGCCGGTCCGTCGCCTTGAAGCTGAAGGCGGTCATGATCCACAGGTAGTCGGCGTTGGTGACCCCCTGGGCGCGGAACACGGTGATCACCTTGCGCCAGGCGGCGATGAAGTCGGCCCCGGTGCCGCTGGTGTTCTGGGTCGTCTCGGGCTCGTGGTTGAAGGTGAAGTAGACGTGGCTGCCGAGGTTCTTGATCCTGGTCGCCCAGCGCACGATGTCGTTGTGGAGGGCCGAGCCCGGCTGGGCGTTGGCGATGTCGCGCCACTGCACGAAGGTGTGGTCGGTCCGCTCCGACTTGACCGACAGCAGGGGCGTGTACCCGTTGCTCAGGAACCAGCTGAGGTTGGCGTCGGGCCAGGTCGAGTTCCAGTTGTAGTAGACGCGGACGGCCGCCAGGCGGCGGCCGATCTTGCCCTCCAGGGCGGTGGTGCCCTGCTGGGTGCCCGGCTCGGGCCGGGCCCCGAACAGCACCGTCGGGTCGTTGGGGCCGGCGCCGGCCGGCCCGGCCAGCCCGGCCGAGGCCACGGCCAGTGACAGCAGCAGCACGGTCAGGAGCAGGACTCGCTTGCGCATCGGGGCTCTCCCTGGAGGACGGGTGTCCTGGGCAACGCTGCCCGAGCGGGCGACCGGGGGCAACGTGCGTTTGCCGTACCGGCCTACAGCGGGTCCAGGTAGCGGCGCTCGATGCTGGCCAGGACCGAGTAGAACGGGTCGATCATGTTGCCGACCCGCAGCCGCCCGGCCTGGCCGAGCAGCTGGTAGGCGTCGGGGCGGGACAGCCCGTGCCCGCGGTGGAGCCGTTCCACCAGGTCGGTGTAGGCGGCCCTGGCGCAGCTGGTCAGATCGCTGCCGTGGAGGCCGGCCAGGGAGCCGATGGCCTCGGCGGTGTCGAGCTGGGGCAGGGCCACGAACCCGGCCTCCTCCCGGTCGCGGGCCCGCATGGTGAGCTCGGCCTCGGCCTCGAGCTCGACGGCCACGCCGGTGATCTCGCCGTCGCCCTGGGCGCCGTGGGCGTCGCCGAAGCCGACCAGGGCACCCTCGTCGTGCACGGGCAGGCGCAGGGTCGCCCCGGCGCCCAGGGCCGGCTGGTCGACGTCGCCCAGGTACTCGGGCGACTGGGAGAACGACAGGCGCCGCTCCCGGCGCGGGGCCACCCCGACCGTGCCCAGGAACGGCCGCAGCGCCACGGCCACGCCGCGACCGCCGGAGAGCGGGAGGGTGGCGACACCGTCGCGGTAGGGGACGCGGCGCAGCTCGGCCTCCAGCGGCGGCTGGAGGCCGTAGCCCTCGTGCTGGAGGGCCCCGAAGCCGCCGAAGGTGCCGGTCCAGGCCTCGCCGGCGGCCGGGACGGGGTCGACCCGGTGGAGCTCGATCTCGACCACCCCGCCGGGCCGGGCCCCGGCCAGGTGGAACGGCCCGGTCACCGGGCAGGCGCCGCCGAGCCGCTCCAGCACCTCGTCGATGTGCAGCCCAGGCGCCGACCAGCCGGGCCCGGCCGCGGCCAGGCGGGCCTTGGCCAGCCCGCACAGGGAGTCGGCGGTCTCGACCACGATCCGCTCGCCGTCGGCGACCTCCGCCACCGGCTCGGCCTCGGGGTCGAAGAACAGGGTGGTCGCGGTCCGCGGGAACCGCCGCATCAGCCGCCGTCCCGCAGCGCCGCGGCCGCGTCCAGGAAGCACGCCAGGGGGGCCTTGAGGATCCCGGCCCCGATCTGCCCACCGTCCTTGCCGGCCAGCCCGCCGTCGATCACCGGCACGACCCCGGTGGCGACCACCTTGTGGACGTCGATCCCGGTCGGGGTCCCCCGGAAGCCGAGGTAGGGGATCTTGAACTCGGGGTGCTCGCCGTGGGTGATGTCATACATGGCCAGGTTGTTGGCGACCATGGCCTCGGGGCCGCCGCCCTGGTAGGCCTGGAGGCCGAAGGCGGCCGCCTGGGCGAAGCCGCCGAGGCCGACGGTCTCGGTGATGTGGCTCTCGCCCCCGATCCACTGGATGTCGTCGGTGGTGAAGCCCTCGAACAGCTTGGCCTCGACGGTCGGCAGCGGCCCCCGGAACCACCGCGGCCCGAGCCCGCTGACCCGGATGGCGTACTCCCGGCAGCTGATGGTCATGGCCGTGACCAGGCTGGACCCGGCCACCCCGGCGGCGGCGTCGGCCAGGACCTTGGCCGCGGCCATGGAGCAGCGCAGGAAGAAGTAGTCGGCTCCGCGCAGAAAGGCCAGGGCGTCGCGGATCTCCTCCTGCCAGCCGTCGCCGGCCAGCTCCAGCAGGGGGCCGAACAGCTCCCGGGTGAGCAGCAGGGTGGCGGCGGTGTTGCGGCTGTGGAGCTCGTCGCCCATGTGCAGGGCCCGCCGGATGAGGGGGACCAGCGGGATCCCATCGGTGCGCCGCAGGGCCGCGCTCAGCAGCGGCCCCAGCGACCCGGCCAGGTAGTCGAGGCCGCGCCGGACCTCCTCGTCGTAGACGCCGTAGTTCAGGCGCTTGCGGGACTCGCCCTCGTACAGGTTGCAGAAGCCGCGGTTGCCGTAGCGGGCGCTCTCCACCACCAGCACCGGCATGGAGGCGGTGTAGATGCCGGCCACCGACCCGACGCAGCCGTGGTCGTGACAGGCGGCCAGGCGGATGCGGCCGGCCTGGATGGCCTCGTCGGCCTCCTCGGGGGTGGCGGCCAGCTCCTCGTAGACGGCGGCATGCAGGATGGCCCGGCGCTGGCCGCCGTCGTAGGCGTCCCAGGGCAGGGGGGCGCCCGAGGTGAGGATCGTGTCGGCGGTCATGCCCGGCACCACCTGACCGGCCGGCCGGACGTCGACCAGCACCGGGTCGGCGCAGGTGAGCCGGGTGAACGCCTCCTGGTTGGCCTCGACGGCTTGGCTGGTCACCGCGCTCTCCTCACCACAGGTGCAGGTAGCGCTCGCGCTCCCACTCCCCGACGACGGTGTTGTACTCGCGCCATTCGTCGCGCCGGACGCGGGCGTAGGTGGCGTGCAGCTCGGGCCCGAACACCTCCTTGGCCAGGGGGTCGTCCTCGAACTCGTCCACCGCCTCGCCGAGGGTGGCCGGGACCCGGCGGACCCCGGAGGCCCGCAGCTCCTCGTCGCCGACGGTGTAGGTGTCGACGTTGACCGGGTCGCCGGCCTTGAGCCGCCGCTGGATCCCGTCCAGGCCGGCGGCCAGGGTGATGGCCGCGCCCAGGTAGAAGTTGCAGGCGCTGTCGGCGATGCGCAGCTCCAGGCAGCGGCGGTTCATCGGCAGCCGGCACATCAGGGTGCGGTTGTTGTGCCCGTAGGCCCGGTACACCGGGGCCCAGGAGATCTCGTTCATGAGCCCCCGGGGCAGCATCCGCTTGTAGGAGTTGACCGTCGGGCAGACCACGGCGGTGATCGCTCCGGCGTGCTCCAGGACCCCGGCGGTGAACTGGTAGGCGAGCTCGGTGTAGCCGCGGTCGGACCGCTCCCCGGCCCCGTCGGCACCCGGCTCGCCGCCCTCGGCCTGGAACAGGTTGGCCCCGCTGTCCGGGTCGGCCAGGCTCAGGTTGTAGTGGGCGCCCGACCCGAACGCCTCCGACCACGGCTTGGGCATGAAGGTGGCGATGCAGCCCAGCGTGCGGGCCACGTGCTTGGCCAGCAGCCGGAACACCACCATGCGGTCGGCCATGGCCAGGGTGTCGGTGTAGCCGAAGTCGAACTCGTACTGGCCGTCGCCGCCCTCGTGGTCGAAGGAGTAGACGTCCCAGCCGAGCTCGTCCAGGTAGGTGACCATGGGGCCGAGGAACGGCTCGGCGAGCATGGTCGCCTCCAGGTCGTAGCCCCGGGTCGGCTGGTTGTCGAGGTCGGAGGCGACGAACGGGAGCCAGCGGCCGTCGACCTGGCGGAGCACGTACACCTCGGGCTCGACGCCCATCTGGGGCCGGAAGCCCATGGCCGCGGCCGCCTCCATCTGGCGGCGCAGCACCCGGCGGGAGTCGTGGCTGTAGGGCTGGCCGTGGAAGTACAGGTCGGCCGCGGCCAGGGCGTAGCGGGTGTCCCAGGGCAGCACGGTCAGGCTGTCCAGGTCGGGGATGCTGACGCACTCGTCCTCGTTGGGGCCGAGCTTGCCCATCCCCTCCAGGGCCCCGACGGTGTAGAGCTCGGACCCGGCGGCCATGTCCTCGAAGTGGGCCAGGGGCACGCACTTGGACTTGGGAACGCCATTCAGGTCGGTGTAGGCCCCGAACACATAGCGGACGCCGGCCGCCTCCAGCCGCCGCCGCGCCTCCTGGACCTCCATGATCGAACCTCCTCGCTCGCCCGCGCCCTAGCCCGTGGTCGCCTGGTAGCGCAGGACCTTGCCGCCGCCCACGGTCACCAGCACCCCGCGGAGCACGCCCTCGCCGTACTCGGAGCCGGCGTTGACGGCCAGGGTCCGGCCCAGCCGCGCCGTCCCGCCCGACTCGTGGATATGGCCGTGCAGGCTGACCAGGGGCTGGTGGCGCTCGATGGCCTCGCGGACGGCGGTCGAGCCGACCGGGGCCGTGACCTCGCCGCCCATGGAGGTCCGGACCTTGAGGTCCTGGCCGAGCAGGGGCGCGGTGTCCAGACGCGAGTCATACGGCGGGACGTGCACGTTGAACAGGGCCCCGGCCGGGTTGGCGAGCCCGGCGGCCAGGTCGTCGAGCCGCTGGGCGATGGCCTCCTCGGGGTACTCGCGCGGGGTGTTCCACGGGGTCTTGTTGGTCCAGCCGGTGGTCAGCAGCTCGTGGCCGGGGGCGACCTCGACGATCTCCCCCTCGGCCAGGGCCACCCGCTCCCCGCCGTGCTCGCGGAGCACGTCGTCGACCATCCAGGGATCGTCGTTGCCGGGGGCGGTGATGATGCGGACCGGCGAGCCGGCGAGGCGCTCGTTGGCGTGGCCGAGCCAGCGGATCAGGGTCTCGGTCATCAGCTCGGCGAACAGCTCCTCGACGGCCTCCGGGTTGGCCTCCAGGTGCTGGTGCTCGTCGGGGGTCATGCGCCGGGTGTAGCTGCCGGCCACCCGGGCCTGGCGCTCCAGCTCGGCCGCCCCGGCCTCGTCCAGCAGCCGCTCCCTGCCGTGCACCCAGGCCCGCCAGCGCCCGCCGGGCTGCCCGACCAGGGGGACGACCAGCTTGCCGGTGAGGTCGCCGCCCAGGACCAGCAGGTCGGCGCCGTAGAAGCCGGCCGCGGCCACGAACTTGCGGAAGCAGGTCTCGGAGCCGTGCAGGTCGGTGGCGAAGAAGATGGTGGTCGCGTCCGGGTCGGCCCCCGGCCTGCGGCCGTTCGCCCGGCGCCGCCGCAGCAGGGCCATTCAGTACACCGCCTCGCGGTCGTCGACGTCCTGCCACCACTGCATCCGCTCCCCCACCCTGGCCCGGGCCCGCCAGCGGACCGACTTGGGGGCGGCCTCGATGGCGGCCAGCAGGTCGGACACCCGCTCGGCGACGGTGGCGGCGCTGCCGTTGGCGGCCCCGCCGCCGGCCAGCGCGGCCAGGTTGGCGGTGGCGGTGTGGTGGAAGCCCCAGTCGCGGGCCAGCAGCCCGGCCACGTAGCCGGCGTCGATCGCCTCGGGATCCGTCCGCGGCCCGCCCTCCACCGGGTGGGTGGCCAGGAGGGCGGCCGTGTCCATCCGGTCGGTGACCGTCTGGCGGACGATCTGGAGCTTCTGGAGCAGGAGGTCCTCGACGGGCACGGTCAGCTCGCGGGCGCCGAGCCGGTCGCGCAGCTCGGTGGTGTGGCAGAACTCGAGCCGGTCGACGAACACGTCCAGCTCCAGGCCGCTGGCCGGGTGGCGGAAGGAGAAGCGGCGGCCCTCCATGGCCACCAGCAGGTCGCGGTCGACCTCCCAGCCGCGCTCCTCCAGCAGCCGCCGCAGCCCCTTGCGGTCCTCGTGGCGGCAGACGACGTCGATGTCCTTGGCCGGGCGGCCGAGCCGGTCAAGGGCGGCCGCGGCCGGCGGGCAGTGCAGCCGGATGCCGGTCGAGCCGACCAGGCGGAGGACCTGCCCGCGGGCCCCGGCCTCGGCGACCAGGGCGACGGCGGCCTCGTGGACCGCCGCCCAGCCGGGCCGGGGCGCGCGGGTGGCCATCACTCGATCGGGATCTGCCGGAAGGCGAGGTCGACGTCGATCCCCTGGCGGCGCCGGTACAGCCGGGTGCCCAGGAACCAGGCCAGACCGGCGACCACGATGCCCAGCACCAGCCAGAACTCCCGCGACAGGCTGCCGAGGGTGAACATCGGCCCGGCGGCGATGGGGTCGTTCCAGAGCAGGAACAGCACCAGGGCGAAGAAGGCCAGCGACAGCGCCGCGGTCACGACCATCACCGGCACCCCGGCGACCCGGGAGCCGGCCGCCGGAGAGGCCTGGAAGAGCTCGCGCCGGGTCCGGGGGAACAGGATGGCCGCCACCATGGCCGCCCCCCAGACGACCACCAGGGCCTCGACCAGGCTGAGGAAGGCGATGTTCCGGTAGGCGATCAGCCACATGAACACGATCGCCCCGGCGGTCGACAGGCCGATGGCCACCACCGGGGTGTTGAACCGCCGGCTGACGTAGCCGAGCCGGTCGGGGGCGAGCCGGTCGAAGGACCAGGCGATCATCGTCCGGGTGGTGTAGGCCAGCTCGGCCGGGACCCAGAACCAGATCCAGGCCACGAAGGTGGCCATGATCACCGTGGCCAGGAGCACGTTGCTGGTCAGGATGCCGGCCAGCACGGTGAACCAGGGCGAGGCCCCGACCGAGGCCTCGGTGGAGCCGTCGGCGATCCCGGAGATCGAGTTGAAGCCGATCGCGCCCTGGAACTCGTACCCGAACGCCTTGGCGGCCAGGCCGTCGAACAGGGCGATCAGGACCCCGGTGGCCGCGACCGCGCCCAGCATGCCGAACAGCTGGGAGCGGCGGACCCGCTTGACCTCGCCGCCCAGCCCGATCGACTGCACGGCCCCGAGCAGCGGCAGCAGCGGGAAGACCAGGAACTGGATCGAGGTCCCGAGGTTGAAGCTGCCCGTCTGGTAGCCGTTCGCCTTGGCGGTGTCGATCACGCCGGCGTAGTCGAGGCCGGTGAGCTCGGTGAGGTTGGCCCGGAAGGTGGCCCGGCTGCCCAGCAGCAGCACCGCCACCAGGACGAGGGTCCCGACCACGGCCAGGACGAACAGCGCCTTCTGGACCGAGAAGTAGCGGCGGGTGCCGGTGGCCAGCAGCAGCCCGGCCGCGACCAGCACGGCCGTGCCGATCCAGAACACGCCGCCCGGCTCGGCGGTGGAGGCGGCCCAGTCGACCAGGGTGCGGTTGCCGGCCACCACCCCGACGGTGGCCAGGAACGACGACAGACCGACCTTGACGATCAGCGAGGCCGCGAAGGCGGCGTAGTAGAGCAGGATCACCGTCTCGACCAGCGACCCGACGAAGGCGAAGCCGGGGCTGAGGCCGCGCGACAGCGACACGTAGACGCCGCCCGAGCGGGGGAAGATCACCGACCAGAAGTAGAAGGTGGCCGCCACGGCGAGCATGCCGGCGGCCGCCAGCAGGGTCGAGAGCCAGACGCCGGCGCCCGGGTAGAGGCTGGGGCCGTAGTACTGGTTGAGGGCGATGGCGATGCCCACCGAGACCAGCCCGACGTTGTAGATGAAGACGTCGGCCGACCCCGCCACCCGGATCAGCCCCGACGCCGGCCGGGAGAAGACCCCGCGGCCGGCCAGATCGGCCTGTTGCGCCACCGTCCCTACCTCCTCGGACAACGTTTGCCTTGGTGGGCTTACCAAGCTGCAGTTTGAATGTCAACGTCGGTTGATCGCTCTGGGTCGAAAAGCGACCTGAGAACGGTTCAGTGGTATGAATATCGAACGAGAAGCGCGGGGAGCAGGGTGGCGGGAGGGGATCACATGCAGCGGGGTCGGGGGCCGGTCGATGAGGTGGACCGGGAGATCATCCGGTTGCTGCAGCGGGACGGGCGGACCAGTAACACCGACATCGCCCGGGCCCTTGACGTGACCGAGACGACCATCCGGAAGCGGATCGCCCGGCTGATCGACGAGGACCTGGTCAACGTGGTCGCGGTGCCGACGCCGCGGGCGGTGGGGATGACCCTGTCGGCGATCATCGGCATCTCGGTGCAGCTGCCGAACCTCCAGGCGGTGTCGGAGCGGCTGGTGGCCTACCCGGAGGTGCGGTACGTGGGGGTCGCGACCGGGCGCTACGACATCATCGTGGAGGCGTTCTTCAACGACCACGAGCACCTGCTGGAGTTCGTCTCCCGAAAGCTGGGGGCGCTCAAGGGGGTGACCGGGGCCGAGACCAGCCTGGTCCTCAAGGTGGCCAAGTTCTCGTATGAGTGGGAGATCCCCTAGGCAGGATCAGCCGAGCTTGGTCAGGGCCCGGCGCAGGTTGCGGACGCCCTGGCCGATGCGCTGCTCGTTCTCGATGAGGGCGAAGCGCACGTGGCCGTCGCCGCCCGGGCCGAAGCCGACCCCGGGCGAGGTGGCCACCTTGGCCTCCTTGACCAGCATGGAGGCGAACTCGACCGAGCCCAGCTCCCGGTAGGGCTCGGGGATCGGGGCCCAGACGAACATGGTGCCCTTCGGTGGCTCGACCTCCCAGCCGATCCGGGCCAGCCCGTCGCAGAGGGCGTCGCGGCGCGACTGGTAGATGGCCTGGGCCCGCTCCGGGTGGCCGGGGTCCTCGTTGAGGGTCACGGTGGCCGCGATCTGGATCGGCTGGAAGGCG
>DATABK010000119.1:0-5354 GCA_036259695.1 Actinomycetes bacterium
GGGCGGCCGCGGCCGCCGGGCGGCGGGAGGTGACGCCGAGCTTGGCCAGCAGGGCGGAGACGTGGTGGCCGACGGTCTTGGCCGACAGCGACAGCCGGCCGGCGATCTCGGCGTCGGTCAGGCCCTCGGCCAGCAGCCCGAGCACCTCGACCTGCCGGTCCGTGAGGCCGGCCGGGTTGGCGGCCGTGGCCCGGATGGGGCCGCGGGGCACGCGCAGGGTGCCGCGTCGCCGGAGCTGGCGGCGCACCCGCTGGGCCGTCTGCCTGGCGCCCAGGCCGTCCAGCAGGGCCAGCGCCTCCAGCAAGGCCTCGTCCTGGTCGCCGCTGCTCAGCGCCAGGGCCTGCTGGTAGGGGTAGCCGGCCTCCCGCCAGGCATCGGCGGCGGCCCGCCAGTCGCCGGCCAGCAGCAGCCGGTAGGGCTCGGCCACCACCGCCGGCAGCGGCGGCGGGGCGCCGGCCAGCCGCAGCCAGACGGCCAGCTCCCCGGCGAACCAGCGGTGCGCGGCCTGCACGGCCAGCGCCAGGACGCCCTCGGCCTCCTCGGCGGCCCGGCGGTCGTCGCCGTGCAGCCAGGCGTGCTCGGCCCGGGCCGCGGCCACCGGGGCGAGCCACTGCAGCTCCCCGGTGGCGAAGCCCCGCTCGGTCGCCTCCTGGAGGGTGGCGGCGGCGTCGGGGTCGCCGCGGCGGGCCTGCAGCAGGCCCAGCGGCACCAGGGCGTCCACCATCCTGGCCCCGCCCTGCACCTGCTCGGCCAGGGCCGCCCGGGCGTCCTGCTCGGCACCGGCCCAGTCCCCCTGGTCCAGCCGCACGCGGGCCCGGTGGCCATGCACGTGCTGGACCCAGCCGGACAGCTCCTGGGCCTGGACGTAGGCCAGCGCCCGGTCCAGGTCCTGGCGGGCGTGGTGGTCGCGGATCTCCGCGCTGATGGTGGCCAGGTTGCCCACGGCCCGGGCGGCATGGTCCTCGAGGCCGGCCGCGACCGCCACCTCGAAGGCCTCCTCCAGCTCGGCCCGGCCGCCCAGGTCCCCGCCCTGCAGGCGGGCCGAGCCGATGTTGGTCAAGGCGTGGGCCAGGGTCTCCCGGTCGTCCAGTCGCCGGGCCAGCTCGATCGCCTGTCCGGCCCAGCGCATGGCCGCCTCGACGCGGTGGGCGAGCATGTCGAGCTGGGACTGGTTGCTGTAGGCCATGGCCAGCTGGCGTCCGGAGCGCAGGGTCTCGAGCACGGCGATGGCGCGGGCCGCGGCCGCCTCCGCCTCCTGCCGGTTGCCGTCCCACCAGTGCATCCGCGACAGCCAGCGCAGCGACTGGCCCAGCTTCTCCGGGTCGCCGGCCGCCTCCCGGAGGGCCACGGCGGCCTGGCGGGCCGAGACCGCCTCGGCCGACAGCCCCGACAGGTAGGCCTCGACCGAGTAGGCCTCCAGCAGCTCGGCGCGGGCGGCCACGGGGATCTCCTCGGCATGGGCGAGCAGAGCCCGGTAGTGCCCGACCGCCTCGCGGTGGGCCGCCACCGCCGCCGCCTGCCGGGCCGCCTCCGGGGCGTACCGCAGCACGGCCCCGACGTCGCCGGCCTCGCGGGCGTGGTGGACCAGCCGGGCGAGGTCGACCCGCCGTTCGGGGGCGGCGGCCAGCACCTCCAGGACCCGCCGGTTGAGCTCCCGGCGGGCCAGGGGCGACAGCGAGCCTTCCACCGCCTGGCGGAGCAGCTCGTGGCGGAACCCGACCCCCTCGGCGCCGGCGACCAGCAGGCCGGCCGACACCCCGACCTCGACCGCCGACGGCGGCGGCGCCAGCGCCTGCTCCAGCAGCCACAGCTCGGCCCGGGTCGGGACGACGGCCACCAGCCGAACGACCTCCTGGGCGTCCGCCGGCAGGCCGCCGAAGCGGGCCAGCACCAGGTCGCGGACGGTCATGGGGACGCCGTCGGCGCCGGCGGCCAGCACCTCGGTCACCAGCAGCGGGTTCCCGCCGGTGAGGTCCAGCAGCCCGGCGGCCGGGCGGCCGGCCCGCCGGGCCAGCTCGGCCACGGCCGCCTCCGACAGCGGCTCCAGCTTCACCCGCCGCACCGCCTCCGGCGGCAGCCGCCCGATGACCGCCCGGAGCGGGTGGTCGACCCCCAGCTCGTCGTCGCGGTAGGTGACGATCAGCAGCGCCCTGGTCCTCTCCATCCGCCGGCCCAGGAACACCAGCAGGTCCAGGGTCGCCTCGTCGGCCCAGTGGGCGTCCTCCACCACCACCACCTGCGGCCGAGCCCCCTGGTCGAGCTCGTCGAGGAGCGCGGCGAACAGCTGCTCACGCGGGCTCCCGGCGGCCAGCAGCCCGGCCAGGCGGCCGCCGGCCTGGCGCCCGAGGTCGTGCAGCGGCCCCAGCGCCCGGGGCGTCAGCAGCGGGTCACAGGCCCCGAGCAGGAACCGGGCATCCCCCGAATGCCGCTCGGTGAACCGCCGCACCAGGGCCGACTTGCCGATCCCGGCCTCACCGGCCACCAGGACGACCCGGCCGCCGCCGGCCGTGGCGGCCAGCACGCCGCCCAGCTCGTCCAGCAACCAGGTCCGCTCGAGCAGGTCCATGACAACGCCGACGTTAGCCGAGCGGCCTCCCGGAAGGGAGAGGAAGCACGACTTGGCTTGCTTGCGGGCGTTGCCCCTGCCGTCGATGCTGCACCGGCGAACCAGCCCGTCCTCAAGGAGGCCTGATGCGGCGACTTCCGTTCCTCGGCGGCGCCCTTGCCCTGCTCCTCCTGCTCGGCGGTGTCGCCGCCGGCGCGGCCCCCAAGGCCAAGCCGGCCGACGACAAGGCCAGGACCCTCCGCTTCGACGTCCAGTTCAGCCCCTTCCACCTGGTCGACGTGGGCGGCGACGGAGAGCCGAGCCTCGGCGACTACGTCGTCTTCCACGACCTCCTGCTCACCAACGGCAAGCAGGTCGGCGACGAGGGAGGCACCTGCCCCC
Source organism: Actinomycetes bacterium (assembly GCA_036259695.1). Lineage (GTDB taxonomy): Bacteria > Actinomycetota > CALGFH01 > CALGFH01 > CALGFH01 > CALGFH01. The sequence goes on from DATABK010000119.1 coordinate 2,948, forward strand.
TGGTCGACGTCGAGCAGGGCCTGATCCACTGCACCGGCACCATCCGCCTGCCCGGCGGCCAGCTCACCTTCCAGGGACTGACCACCACCGACCCGACCAAGCAGATCGCCATCACCGGCGGCACCGGCCGCTACCAGGGCGCCGGCGGCGAAGCCACCCTGGTCGAGAACCCCGACCAGACCGGCACCCTGACCATCAGGCTCCGCCGCTGACCGCGGCCGGTTGTCCTCAGCCGCCTGTGGGTGGGACGAAGTCGCCCTCGATCTGGATCTCCAGTTCGCAGGTGTCCGGGACGGCCAGGTCGGTGCCCTGCTGGCCGTTGCAGATGTCGAACGAGGAGGGCTCAGCTGGGCCGCCGGGGACGGGCTGGTCGCCGAGGAGGGCATCGTCACCGCGGCCGGCCAGCAGCACGTCGTTGCCCAGGTTGCCGATCAGCTCGTCGTTCCCGTCGCCGCCCGAGACGATGTCCTCGGCCCGGACACAACCCGCAGGACAAGACCAAAATTAGCTATGGATAACCACGAGCAACTCGACCCCGAGATTGCCGGGCACTATGGCGATGTGTCCGAGGAGCAGCGGCTCGGGCCCTGGAACCTGGAGCGGGTCCGGACCTGGGAGCTGCTCGGGCGTTACCTGCCGTCGTCGCCGGCGGTGGTGGTCGACGTTGGGGGGGCGGCCGGGGTGTACGCCCTGCCGCTGGCCGCTCAGGACTATGAAGTCCATCTGGTCGACCCGATGGCGGTCCATGTCGAGCAGGCGCTGCGGGCCTCGGAACGGCAGTCGGCGACGCCGCTGGCCAGCGCCACGGTTGGTGACGCGCGGGGGCTGGACCGGGCCGACGCCAGCGTCGACGCCGTGCTGCTGCTGGGCCCGCTGTACCACCTGACGGAGCGGGCCGACCGGGTCCGGGCGCTGGCCGAGGCACGGCGGGTGCTGCGGCCGGGCGGGGTCGCGGTGGTGGCGGCGATCTCCCGGTTCGCGTCCACCTGCGACGGCCTGCTGCGGGGCTATCTGGACGAGCCGGGCTTCGAGGCCATGGTCGAGCGGGTGCTGCGTGACGGTCAGCACCGCAACCCGACCGGGCGTCCGGAGTGGTTCACCACCGCCTACTTCCACCTGCCCGAGGAGCTGGGCCAGGAGGTCACCGAGGCCGGGCTGCGGCTGCAGGCCGTGCTCGCCGTCGAGGGGCCGGCCTGGATGCTGGCCGACATCCAGGGGCGGCTGGCCGACCCGGCCCGCCGCGAGCGGGTCCTGGCCGCGATCCGGCGGGTCGAGACCGAACCGAGCCTGCTCGGGGCGAGCGCCCACCTGCTGGCCGTCGCCGCCGCCCCATGACCGAAGCCAACAAGGCCGTGGTCCGGCGGCTGGTCACCGAGGTCCTCAACGGCGGCCGGCTCGAGGTCATCGACGAGCTCTACGCGCCCGAGCTGGCCCCGGCGGCCCGGCGCTGGATCGCCCCGTTCCGGGCCAGCTTCCCCGACGTCCACATGGAGATCGTCGAGCTGGTCGCCGAGGGCGACACGGTCGTCGGCCGCTTCACCTGCTCGGCCACCCACCTCGGGGACTGGCTCGGTCAGGCCCCGACCGGGCGCCGCTTCGAGCGCGTCGACGAGGTGGCCTTCTTCCGGTTCCGCGACGGCCGGATCGTCCACGCCTGGTCGCTCGAGGACACCCTCGGGCGGCTGCGCCAGCTCGGCCTGGCCTGAGCACCAGGATCGTGCCGGGTCGACGGTGATCTCGCCGTAGCCCTCGAGGAAGCTGGCCGTGTCGGACGGGCTGACCAGGCCGCGGCCGATGCCGCCGACCACGAACATGAGGTCCCGCTCCCTGGGGGCCAGGACGGCCTCGTCCCAGTCGCCGATCCAGAGCTGCCCGGTCTCGTCAACCAGCACGTTCCAGGTGTGGAGGTCGGCGTGGCACAGCACCGGCGGGGCCGGGGAGCGGGCCAGCGCTGCGCCCAGGCGGTCGGCCCGGTCGACCAGCGCGTCGATCACGGCCCGCTCGGCCCGCCAGCACACGGCCAGCCGGCCCGCGACCGGGTCGGCCGGGTCGGCGGTGGCGAGCGCGGCCTCCAGGTCGGGGAGGAGCTCGCGCCGGCTCGGGCGGAACATCTCCCGGCCGACCAGCCGCAGCAGCTCCGGGGTCGGCGGCATGGCGTGGACCTGGGCGAGGGCGGTGCCGAGCTCCCGCCACTGGGCCGATGACAGCTCCGCCTCGGCGCCGGTGCGGGCGTCCAGCATGGGGAAGAGGGCAAGTGCGAACCGGCCGAGGACCAGGTGGGGCTCGCCGGCCCGGGTGGGGAGCGGCGCCAGGACCCGAGGCGTCCCCAGGCGGTGCAGGTAGGCGGGAACGGCCGCACCCGGCATCACCCCGGTGCCCGAGCGGACCTTCAGGAACCGGGGTGGTC
>DATABK010000120.1:0-5944 GCA_036259695.1 Actinomycetes bacterium
CCAGGTCGTGGTCGGCCTCGAACCAGCGCGCGGCCGCGGCCACGGCGTCCCCGGCCCTGACCGCCGGGGCGTCGACCGTGAGGCCGACCACGCTGTCCTCGAACGTCTGGGCGGTCTGGCGGTCGCGGATGGTGGCGGCCAGCTCGCCGGACAGGGTCGCCCAGGGCTCGGCCGGGCGCCCGAGCAGGTACCCCTGGGCCAGGGGGACCCGGAGCCGGATGAGCGACTCCAGCTCGGCCATGCGCTCGACCCCTTCGGCCAGCACCCAGGCGTCGAGCTGGCCGGTGAAGCGGCCCAGCATCTCGATCAGGGCCGCCTTGGCCGGGTCGCGGTCGCAGCCGGCCACCAGCGCCCGGTCCAGCTTGACCACGTCGGCGCGGAGCAGCATCAGGTGGTGGAGGCCGGCGTAGCCGGCGCCGGCGTCGTCAACGGCCAGCTTGGCGTCGCGCAGGCGCAGCTCGGCCACGGCCGCCACCAGCGTCGGGTAGTCGGCCACCGGGCGGTGCTCGGTGAGCTCGACGACCACCCCGCCGAGGGTCGGGGCGGCCCCCAGGGCCCGCTGGACCGGCTCGGTGACCAGGTGGTTGGGATCCAGGTTGACGGTCAGGAAGCAGTTCGGGGGCAGCTCCGGGCGCAGCCCGACGATCCGCTCTAGCCGGGGGTCCAGGTCACCGGGCGGCGGGGCCGCGGTGGCGGTCGGGATGCCGGCCGGGTGCCTGGGGACATGGGCGCTCGGAGTACACGTCGGCGCCTGTCCCCGGCACCTGAATCCCTGCGGGCTACCCGACGCGGACGATGTCGTAGCGGGCCGGCTGCGGGTCGGTGGTCCCGAAGCGGGCGTTGACCGCGTACAGGCGGCCGGCCTGGAACGCGATGGTGGTCGGGACGTCGAAGTCGGGGTCGGTGAGCTCGGCCACCAGCCGCCCACGATCCAGCGACCCGGACAGCTTGACCACGGCGATCTGGTTCAGCCGGTTCTGGACCACGAACAGGACCCGCCCGGCCAGCAGCAGGCCGTCGCCGTTGGTCAGGACGGCCCCGCCGAGGTCGACCTCGCGGGTCGCGCCGGTGCGGGGGTTGATCCGGAACAGCTTGCCGGTGCTGGACTGGACGGCCAGCAGCACCCGGCCGCCCCGGGCGGCCACGATCCCGTTGAGGTCGACGTCGGTGGTGGCCGGCGTGTACTCCAGCTCGCCGGTCAGTGGCAGGACGCGGACCTCTTCCTGGTCCGGCAGGGCGCCGTGGCGGCCGAGGGGCAGGACGTACAGCTGCTGGTTGCGCGAGTCGGTGAAGAAGGCGGCCTTGCTGGTCACGACCACGTCGTTGACAAAGGTCACGGCGGTGCCGGCGGGTGCGAGCTGGTAGCTGGCCAGGTCGGCCCCGGTGGCGGCGTCGTAGACGAACGCCCTGCCGGTGGCCCCGCCGGCCACGAACAGGCGGTTGCGCCGGTCGACCTTGATGCCGATGGCGCTGCGGCCCTCCTGCGGGGGCACCAGCACGTCGCCCTGGCCGGTCCTGGCGTCACCCTTCCAGACCGCCCCGGTGGGGATGGAGCCGACGTACAGGGAGGTGCCGCGGCCGGCGGCGATGCCCTCGGGCTGCCAGCCGTCGGGCAGCCGGATGGTGTCCGGGAAGGTGGCCGCCCCGGCCGTCGCCGGGACGAGGGTGACCAGCGCCATCAGGAGCAGGACGAGCAGGCGGCGTGTGGACAGCGCTCTGGAGATCATCGGCCCTCCCGGTCACGGCGGCGCAATCGGCCCAAACCCGGTTGAGCCTGCAACCATCCGGATAAGGAGGAGATAAGGAGGCAGGGCAAGCAGCTTCCCCCGCTCTTGCCCGACCCCGGCTACGTCCGATGCATGGTTCCCCGGTGGGACAGGCTCCTTAGCATCCGATGGACCGTCCAGCAAAATCGGCCATCCACCCGGGAGACCACGTGCCAAGCGCCATCCTCCGCAGCACTCGTCTGCTCGCCATCGTCGCCGCGATCGCGACCGTCCTCGCGACCCTCGCCGTCGGCCTGGTGGCGGCGCCACCTGCGGATGCGGCCCAACCCGCCCCCGGCCACACCGGCCTGGTGCCGAGCACGCCCCGGACCAACACCCCCCGCATCAGCAGCGGCGAGATCTGGGACATCGAGGTCGTCGGCCAGCGGGTCTTCATCGCCGGCACCTTCTCCTCGATCCAGAACACCACCGGGGCCAACACCGCGCCGGTCAGCCAGCGGTTCCTGGCCTCCTACAACTGGAGCACGGGGCTGATCGACACCTCGTTCCGGCCGACCTTCGGCGGGGGCGGGGTCAACGCCGTCGAGGCCTCGCCCGACGGCACCAAGCTGTACGTCGCCGGCTCCTTCAACACCGTCAACGGCGTCACCAAGCGCAAGGTCGCCTCGCTCAACCTCAGCACCGGGGCCCCGGTGGCCGGCTTCACGGCCAACGCCGGCGCCCAGGCCACCGCCCTGGCCGCCACCAACACCACCCTGTACGTGGGCGGGAACTTCAAGACCGTGAACGGCGCCGCCCGCGTGGGGCTGGCGGCCGTCAACGGCGCCACCGGCGCGGTCGTGAACGGGTTCGTCAACAACATGTCCGGCGGCATCGGCGTCAACGGCCTCCTCACCGTCCAGCAGCTCAAGCTGACCCACGACGACACCAAGCTGCTGGTCGTCCACACCGGCCGCAAGATCGCCGACCAGGACCGCTACGGCGTCGGCCTGATCAGCACCCAGACCAACCAGCTGCTGCCCTGGCGGACCCGCCTGTGGGACGACAACCTCCAGTTCGTCGGCGGCATCCAGCGCGTCTACGCCGGCGACATCGCCCCCAACGACCAGTACTTCGTGGTCGGCAGCGGCTCCGGCGGCGACCGCCCGCCGATCAACGACACGGCCATCGCCTTTCCGGTCGCCGGCAACGACAACGTCCAGCCGCTGTGGGTCTCGCGCCACTTCGACAGCGTCTACTCCGTGGCCGTGACCGAGCGGGCCGTGTACGTCGGCGGGCACTTCGGCTTCCAGGAGTCGCCGACCGCCCCCGACCCCTGGCCGGGCCTGGACAACGTCGGCTACGGCACCGGGCAGGGCCTGGCCGGCTACGGCCTCGGCGACGCGGTGGTCCGCCGCGACCACATCGGCGCCCTCAACCCGGCCGACGGCAAGGCGCTGGAGTGGAACCCGGGCTCGAACTCCTTCGAGGGCAACAAGGCCATGGAGGCCACCGCCCGCGGGCTGTTCGTCGGCGGCGACGGCCAGTACCAGGGCGGCAAGCTCACCGGACGGGTCGCCTTCTACGACCTCAACACCGTCCCGGCCCCGACGGCGGTCGACACCACCATCGAGACCCCGATCGAGGGCCGGGTGGTCCAGTCGGGCGTCCAGTTCACCATCCAGGGCCAGGGCCAGGCGACGGGCGGGCAGGTCCGCCGGGTCCAGGTCGAGATCCAGGACCGCAACACCAAGCAGTACCTCCAGGACGACCTGGTCACCTGGGGCGGGGTGAACAACGTCTTCGCCTCGCTGGCCTCCCCGAACGCCGCCTCGACGGCCTGGTCGCTGCCGGTCACCATCACCGGCAACCGCGAGCTGCAGGTCATGGCCAAGACCTTCGCCGTGAGCGGCGCCAGCGACCCCACCAAGGCCATCAAGAAGATCGAGTCGTTCGGCATCGACGACCAGACCCCGACCACCAGCATCAACGGGCCGAGCGGGAGCGTTCTGGCCAGCACCACCTTCATCGCCACCGGCACGGCCAGCGACGACAAGGGCGTCAACGCCCTGACCTACTGGTTCCGCAACTCGAGCAACCAGTATCTCCAGGAGGACGGGTCGGTCTCCTCCAACTTCAACACCTTCCGGGGCACCCCCGACGTGATCGGGGCGACCTCGGCGACCTGGCAGTACGAGGTCACCCTGCCCCACGAGGGCGAGTGGCGCATGTCGGCCACGGCGATCGACAACAACGGCCAGTCGGACCTGCGCGGCTCGACCCGTGACTGGCTGATCACCTCGACCGGGGTCGCCCCGACGGTGGCCATCAACGCCCCGGCGCCGATGACCCCGCCGACCGCGGCCCCGGCCTACACGGTGACCCCCGGTGGCCGGCTGACCTTCAGCGGCACCGCCAACGACACCGACGACCTGGTCAACGTCGAGATCTCCCTGCGCAACACCACCACCAGGGAGCAGCTGGCCGCCGACGGCACCTGGGGCACCGACGTCATCGGTGACTGGCACCGCATCTCCCCGGCCAACATCGGCAACACCAGCTACAACTGGAGCTACCAGACCCCGTTCAACCTCACCCCGGGCCAGTACTCGTTCAGCGTGCGGGCCACCGACGAGATCGGCCTGACCACCTCCTCGGCCAACCGGGGCCAGCTGACCATCAACGCCCAGGTGGCCGGGGACGCGTTCCCTGACGGCCGGCTGAACTTCACCGGCACCGACTCCACCATCGAGACGCTGCACCTCGACCTGGCCGGCACGGCCACCGACGACAAGGGCGTGGCCGCAATCCGGGTCGCCCTCGAGGACCAGGACACCGGCCGCTACGTGCAGCCCAACGGCACCATGGCGGCGGCCTTCGCCACCATCCCGGCCACCCTGGCCTCGCCCGACGCGATCAGCACGACCTGGACGCTCGGGGTCGACCTGCCGACCAAGGGTGACTACGCCGTCACCGCCTTCGCGGTCGACACCGCCGGCCAGCAGGACACCTCGACCTCGGGGGCCACGGCCAGGTACCTGGTCTACCCGGGCGACCTCGACCCGTGGCTGAGCGAGACCCTGGCCTCCCCGACCGAGGGCACGGCCTTCACCGAGGCGCGGATCTTCGTCAGCGGCCGGGCCGAGGACGACACCGCCATGGGCTCGGTCCAGGTCGCGATCGTCAACAGCGCCGGCCAGTACATGAGCTCCAGCGGCGCCTTCACCAGCACCAGCGAGAGCTGGCGGTCGGCCTTCCTCAACAGCCCGGGCACCCCCGGTTCGAACTACTCCTACACCACCCCGGTGATCCCCTCGGGGGCCTACCGGGTGCGGACCCGCGCGGTCGACGCCTACGGCCAGGTCCAGCCGGTGCCGCGGGACGTGAACGTGACCGTGTCGGCCCCGGCCGGCAACGTCGCCCCGACGGCCAGCTTCACGGTCTCCTGCAACCAGAACGTCTGCGCCTTCGACGGCCGCGGCTCGACCGACGAGAACGCCCCGACGCTCACCTACTCGTGGAACTTCGGCAACGGCCGGACCGGCTCGGGCTCGGTGCCCAGCCACACCTACACCACGGCCGGGACCTTCACGGTCACCCTGACCGTGCGTGACGAGTACGGGCTGACCGGGACGACCACCCGGACGGTGACCATCACCGAGCCGGCCGGCAACGTGGCCCCGACCCCGGTGATCAACCCGCCGGCCTGCGCCGGGCTGGTCTGCAACCTCAGCGGCGTCGGGTCGGCCGACCCGAACACCGGCGACACCTTCACCTACCTGTGGAACTTCGGTGACGGCACGGCCACCAGCACCAGCTCGGCCATGTCGCACACGTTCCCGGCGGCCGGCACCTGGACGGTGACCCTCACCGTCACCGACGGCTGGGGCAAGTCGGCCAGCACCACCCGGCAGGTGACGGTCACCGCCACCTAGGCCGGAGTGTCGTCCAGACCGAGGCGGTGCGCTGCGGCGGCCGCCTCGGTCCTTGTGCGCACGCCCAGCTTGGCCAGGATGTTGGAGACGTGGACGCTGGCCGTCTTGCGGCTGATGAACAGGGCCTCGGCGATCTGGCCGTTGGAGCGGCCGGCGGCCACCAGGCGGAGGACCTCGAGCTCGCGGGGGGTGAGGGCGGGGCCGGCGCCGGGCTGGCCGGCCGGCTGGCCGCCGAGGTCGAGGCGGCCCCGGCGGCCGAGGGCCTCGAGGGCGGCCAGCAGCGGCCCGGCGCCGAGCCGCCCG
>DATABK010000121.1:0-9550 GCA_036259695.1 Actinomycetes bacterium
TACGGGATCGCGGTCAAGGCGCCGAGCACCGAGCAGATCGACGAGGAGCAGGCCATCATCAGCGACGTCGTGACCAGGGCCCATCCCGAGCAGGAGTACCAGGTCCTGACCCAGGAGGACATCCTCGGGGTGGTCGGGCGCATCCTTGGGATCCTGACCCTGGTCCTGGCCTCGATCGCCGGCATCTCGCTGCTGGTGGGCGGGGTCGGGGTGATGAACATCATGCTCGTCAGCGTGTCCGAGCGAACCCGGGAGATCGGGCTGCGCAAGGCCGTCGGGGCCCGCACCCGCGACGTGCTGCGCCAGTTCCTGCTGGAGGCGGTGGCCCTGACGGTCAGCGGCGGGATCGTCGGCATCCTGCTCGGGATCGGCGGCGCCCTGCTGGTCGGACGGTTCTCGCCGGTGCCGGCGGCCATCACCGGCTGGTCGGTCGCCCTGGCCTTCGGGGTCAGCGTGGCCGTGGGCGTGTTCTTCGGCGTCTGGCCGGCCCGCAAGGCGGCCCGGATGCAGCCGATCATGGCCCTGCGTTACGAGTAGTGTTCGGGGAACCACCGAGCGCGAGAGGAGGGCCCATGCCCGCCGACCAGGCAGCGCTGCACCAGAGGGCCGTGCAGGAGTTCGACGCCCGGGTCCGGGCCGTCGGCGACGACCAGTGGGAGCTGCCGACCCCGTGCAGCGACTGGAACGTCCGCCAGCTGGTCAACCACCTGGTGTACGAGGACCGCTGGACGGTCCCGTTGATGGAGGGCAGCACCCTGGCCGAGGTCGGGGCCCGCTACGAGGGCGACCTGCTCGGCGACGACCCCAAGGCGGCCTGGGCCGAGGCGTCCAGCGAGGCCGTCCGCTCGGTCCAGGCCGACGGCGCCCTGGACCGCACCGTCGACCTGTCCTCCGGGCCCACCCCGGCTCCCGAGTACGTCAACCAGCTGTTCGCCGACCACCTGATCCACGCCTGGGACCTGGCCAGGGCGGTCGGGGCCGACGAGCGGCTCGACCCCGAGCTGGTGGAGGCCTGCGCGACCTGGTTCGCCGGGATGGAGCCCCACTACCGGGCCGCCGGTGCCATCGGCGACCGCCCCGACGTCCCGCCCGACGCCGACGCCCAGACCCGGCTGCTGGCCGCCTTCGGCCGCATCGCCTAGCGCCGGCCCCGGGCTCAGCCGGTCGAGCGCAGGGCGTCGAGCACCCGGGACCGGAGCAGCTCCGGGCCGGCCCCGAGGCGGGTGAGGGCCAGCATGGCCAGGCCCTCGCCCTCGCGGACGATCCCGAGCAGGATGTGCTCGGTGCCGATGTAGTTGTGCTTCAGGGCCAGGGCCTCCCGCAGGCTCAGCTCCAGCACCTTCTTGGCCCTCGGGGAGAAGGGGATGTGCCCGCCCAGCATCGGCGGCCACCGCTCGGGGTCGCGGCGGCCGGGACGCCACTGGAGGGCGCCCTTGCCGAACGACGCCTCGACCCGGCGCCGCACCTCATCCAGGTCGATCCCGATGGTCCCGAGCGCCTCGGCGTCGCCCATGCCAAGGGGGCCGCGCCCGACCTCGGCGAGGATCTCGCGCTCGACCGCGGCCGAGGTGATGCCCAGGCCGGCCAGCACCCGGGCGGCGACGCCGTCGCCCTCCACCAGCCCGAGCAGGATGTGCTCGGTGCCGATGCAACCGTGCCCCAGCCGGCGGGCGACCACCTGGGCGTCGGTCACGGCCTTGCGGGCCCCCTGGGTGAAGCGCTCGAACATTCAGTCCCTCCGCAACAGGCCCCGGCGGGCCGCGTGCTTCTTGTGGACCGCCTGCCGGCTCACCCCGAGCTCGGAGGCGATCTCCTGCCACGACCAGCCGTTGGCGCGGGCGTTGGCCACCTGCAGGGTCTCCAGCTGCTCCAGCAGCCGCCGCAGCGCGGCCACCGCCCGCAGCCCGATCCGCGGGTCCTTGCTGTCGACCGCGCTCGCCAGCTCACTAGCCTCATCCATGCTGTCAGCTTAGGTTGACATGGGGACCGCTGTCAACCCCTGTTGACAGGACCGTGGTCGGACCTAGCGGGGGTCCCCGCCGCCCTCGGGCGGGTTCTGGCCCAGGAACCGCTCCAGCTCGGCCGCGATCTCGTCGCCCGAGGGGATGCGCTCGTCGGCGCCCTGCTCGACCATGCCGCGGATCTGGTCGACGAACTCGGCGATCTGCGGGCGCTCGCGGATGGCCTGCTCGACCTGCTCGAGGTGGTCCTTGGTCGCCGCCTCCAGCTCGGTGGTGTCGATCTCGGTTCCGGTGAGCCGGCCGAGGGTCTGGACCAGGGCCAGGGCGGCCGGCGGGTGGGCGCCGCCGGCGAGATACGGGGGCACCCGGGCCCACAGCCCGGTCGCCGGGATGCCGGCCCGGTACAGCCGCTCCTCGAGCACCGTCTGGATGCCGGCCGACAGCTCGACGATCACCGGCACCGTCTCCAGCCGGGCCGCCAGGTCGGAGTCGGCCGAGGTCCCGACCACCGCCACCGGGTCGCTGTGCAGGGCCGGGGCCGGGAACGCGCCCAGCCCGAACACCTCGGTCACCCCCAGCCGGTGGCAGGCCTCGACCACCTCCTCGCAGAACGCCCGCCAGCGGAAGTCGGGCTCGGGCCCGACCAGCAGCAGCGCGTCCCGCTCACCACCGGGCGTGGCCGTCAGCAGCTCGGTCGGCGACCAGGTCACCTCCTCGATGGTGCCGCTGGCCAGCCGGACGACCGGGCGCCGAGCCCGGAAGTCGATCAGCTCGTCGGCGTCGAAGGTGCCGAGGAGGGCCGCGTTCCAGCGCGACCGCAGGAACACGGCCGCCGTCTGCCCGGCCAGCCCGGCGTCGGTCCAGCCGTGGAGGTGGACGACCAGGAACGGGTCGCGGAGCCCCTGGAGGTCGTCGAGGCCGGTGAGGTCGAGCAGCTTGCCCATGCGGGCAGGGTAGCCGGTTCCGTCCCGCGGCGGCGACCGTTCGCGCATCAGACCAGGCAAACCACGCTGTTCCTGTTGAACGCCCCGAACCCACCTGGACAGGGACGAATCAAGCGAGCAGCCTACCCCCCAGTTTTCCCGCGGGAGCGAGGTGGTGGACATGCGACGAACGGCCGTGGTTCTGGCGGCGGCGCTGGCGACCCTCCTGGCGGCCGCCTGGCCGGCCTCGGGGCAGCCCGAAGAGCCCCCCAGGGCGAACGCCGAGGCCCAGGTCGACTTCAACGGCGACACCTTCGACGACCTCGCCGTCGGAGCCCCCGGGGAGGGGGTCGGGGGCGCCGCCGGGGCCGGGTCCCTGAACGTCCTCTACGGCTCGGCCACCGGGCTGGAGCCCAGCGCCCAGATCTTCACCCAGGGCGGCGGCGGCGTTGGCGGCACCGCCGAGCAGGACGACAGCTTCGGCGCCGCCGTGGCCAAGGGCGACTTCAACGGCGACGACTTCTTCGACCTGGCCGTCGGCGCGCCGGGCGAGCGGGTCGGCACCGTCCCCCTGGCCGGCGCCGTCAACCTCCTCTACGGCTCCGAGACCGGCCTGGGCGGCGGTCCGCTGTTCACCCAGTCCAACCCCGAGTCGGCCGACGGCTTCGGGACGTCGCTGGCGGCGGCCGACTTCAACGGCGACGGGTTCTTCGACCTGGCCGTGGGCGCCCCCGGGGAGAACGTGGGCGCGCTCGTCGACGCCGGCGCGGTCACCGTGCTCTTCGGCGGGGCCGGCGGCATCACCACCGCCGGCAGCCTGACCTTCTGGCAGGGCAACGGGGCGGCCGGCACGGCCGAGTCGCGCGACGAGTTCGGGTTCTCGGTGGCCACCGGCATCCTGGCCAACGACGACCTCGCCGACCTGGTCGTCGGGGCGCCGGGCGAGGACGTGGGCGCGGTCCAGGACGCCGGCGCCGTCAACGTCCTCGCCGGCACGGCCACCGGGCTGGTCAACGGGTCCCTGGCCACCCAGGGCAACCCCGAGGAGGGCGACCAGTTCGGGTTCGCCGTGGCCACCGGCGACTTCGACGAGCCGGCCGGTGACGACGTCGTCGCCGGCGCCCCCGGCGAGACGGTCAACGGCCGGGCGGCCGCCGGCGCGGTCAGCGTGTTCAACGGCCCCCCGAACGGGCTCGCCTCCGAGCGGTTGCTGTTCCAGGGGTCGTCCGGCATCCCCGGCGCGGCCGAGACCGGCGACGGCTTCGGGGCGGCGGTGGCCCCGACCGACACCAACGGCATCGGCCAGTGGGACCTGGCCGTCGGGGTGCCCGGTGAGGACGTCGGCCCCGACGAGGACGCCGGGGTCGTCAACCTGCTCGCCGGGTCGGTCACCGGCCCCAGCGGGGGCAGGCAGGTGCTCCAGAGCAACCCGGAGGACTTCGACAGCTTCGGCGAGGCCATCGCCGGCGGGTTCTTCCTCCACGACTTCGACAACAACGGCTTCTTCGACCTGGCCGTCGGGGCTCCGGTGGAGAAGGTCGGCACCCTCCAGTCGGCCGGTGCGATCAATGTCTTCTACGCCTCGGGCGGCGGCGTCTTCAGCGCCGAGGAGGCCTTCACCCAGGACAGCCCGGGGATGGGCGGCACCGCCGAGGCATTCGACTTCTTCGGGGCCGCCCTCGAGTAGCGGCGGCGGGCGGGGCGGGCCGGCCTGGTCAGGGGGTAGCCTGGCCGGGTGACCAGCCCCGCCCACCCGAACCGGGTGTCGCCGTTCCGCCCCTTCCGGCACCGCGCGTTCGCCACCGTCTGGACGGGGAGCTTCGTCTCCAACATCGGCACCTGGATGGAGACCGTGGCCATCGGGGTCTACGTCACCCAGGCCACCGGCCAGGCGGCCTGGACAGGGACGGTGGCCGCCCTCACCTACGCGCCCACGGTGCTCCTGGGGCCGTTCGGGGGCGCGCTCGCCGACCGCTTCGACCGCCGCCGCTTCCTGGTCGCCGTGACCCTGTTCCAGACGCTGCTGGCGGCCCTGCTGACCCTGCTGGCGGCGACCGACCGGCTGTCGGTGGCCGCCGTGGCCACGATCGTGCTCCTGGCCGGGTGCGCCTTTGCCGTGGCCATGCCGGCCGTCCAGGCCATGACCCCCGACCTGGTCGGCACCGACGACCTGCTCGGGGCGATGAGCCTGGGGGCGGCCCAGTACAACCTCGGCCGGGTCGTCGGGCCCGCCCTGGCCGGGCTGGTCATCACCGCCGGCGGGCTGGCCTGGGCCTTCGGGCTGAACGTGGTCAGCTTCGGGGCCGTCCTGCTCTCCCTGGCCCTGGTCCGCATCCCCCCGCTGGCCAGGCCCGAGGGCGAGCCGGCGCGGGTGCTGCGGACCATCGCCGACGGCGTCGGCGCCGCCCGGCGCGACCCCGGCATCCGCACCGCCCTGCTGCTGCTGGTGGCCACCACCTTCCTCGTCTCGCCGTTCATCGGGCTGGTCCCGGCCGTGGCCATCAAGGTCTTCGACCAGGGCGCGTCGGGCACCTCGGCCCTGGTCACCGCCCAGGGGGTCGGGGCGGTGAGCGCGGCCCTGGCCGCGGCCCCGCTGGCGGCCAGGCTGGGCCGGCGCCGGCTGCTGGTCGCGGCCCTGCTGGCCGTCGGGCCGGCGGCCGTCCTGTACGGCCTGGCCCCGACGTTCCCGCTGGCCGTGGCGGCCATCGCCGTGCTCGGCTTCGTCTACCTGGCCGTGCTCTCGGGCACCAGCACCGTCTGCCAGCTCCGGGCCCCGCGCGAGCTGCGGGCCCGGATCGCCAGCCTGTTCATGCTCGGGGTCGGCGGCGGCCATGCCCTGGGGCTGGTCGTCCAGGGCTGGCTCGGCGACCGGATCGGGCTGCCGGTGGTCGCCGCCGCCACCGGCCTGCTCCTGTTCGGGATCGTGGTCGCGGTCCGGGCGCTCCGCCCCGACCTGCTGGAGGCGATGGAGCCCTCGCAGCCCTCCCCGTCAGGGGATGTCCATCCGCTCCAGGCGGCGGACGGCCAGGACCAGGGCGGCCAGGGTGACCACGGCGGCCAGGACGGTCGCGCTGACCGGGCCCAGCCGGGTCGTCAGGTCCAGGCCGCCGCCACGCAGGACGGCGGCCAGCACACCCTCGGTGTAGCCGCGGATGGACAGCGACGAGGCCGACGGGGCGACCGAGACGACCGCCCCCTCCCAGAGCAGGGCATAGGCCAGGCCGACCAGCAGCGCCCGGGCCATCAGCAGCGACAGCAGCACCCCGAGGGCGCAGTAGGCGAGCGTGCCGACAACGGTGGCCAGCAGCATCCCGGAGAGCAGCTCGGTCGACCCGAGCCCGCCGGCGGCGACCACGTGCCCGACCGTCTCGGCGGGTAGGAGCACCAGCAGCGACGACAGCACCGCGGCCAGGTACTTGCTCCCGAGCACGGCCGGGCGCGGGATCGGCTTCAGCAGCAGGTTGGTGATCGTGCCGTCGCGCAGCTCCGACCCAAGGCTCGAGGTCGAGAAGGTCAGCGCGACCACCGGCAGCAGCACCGGCAGGACCAGCTGGCGGAACAGGTCGAGGGTGAAGCTGGCCGGGTCGACGTCGGCCCCGGCCGCGAACACCGCCGGCAGCACCAGCGGCAGCGCGACCAGCAGGGCGACGATCAGCAGCCGCCGCCCGGCCAGCAGCTGCCCCAGGCTGAACCGAAGAAGCGTCAGGGATCTGTTCATCGTCGACCCACCAGGTAGCGGAAGACCTGCTCGAGAGACTCGTCGGTGGTGCGGACCTCACGCAGGGTGGCGCCCTGGTCGCGGGCCAGCCTGGGCAGGGCGGTGGCGAAGCTGTCCACCGAGCGGGTCCGGGCCGACAGGGCGTCGCCGTCGACCTCGACGGCCACCGTCGACGGCAGGGCGATCAGCCCGGCGGCCAGCCGGCGGGCGTCGTCGGCCTTGACCATCACCGTGCGCGGCTGGTCGTCCATCAGGTCGCGGATGGCGTGGTAGTTCCCGGAGGCGGCCAGCCGGCCCGACACCATCACCAGGATCTGGGAGGCCAGCCGCTCCACCTCGCCGAGGATGTGGCTGGAGACGAGCACGGTCACCCCGGCCGCCCCGATCAGCCGGATCAGCTCGATGAAGCGGGCCCGCTGCCCCGGGTCCATCCCGGTCATGGGCTCGTCCAGGACCAGCAGGGCCGGCTGGTGGACGATCGCCCCGGCCACCTTGGTCCGCTGGCGCTCGCCCTTGGACAGCCCCTTGAGGCGCCGGTCGGCCAGCGGCAGCATGTCGACCTCGGCGATGGCCCGCTCGGTGGCCGCGCCGGGGTCGGCCATCCCCTGGAGCTCGGCGTGCAGCCGCACGTACGAGCGGACGGTGAGGCGCGGGTACAGCCGGTCCCCGTCGGGGACGACCCCGATGGCCCGGTACAGCATCGGGTCGCGCTGGATGGGCCGCCCGAACAGCAGCACCTCGCCCTGGGAGGGGTGCAGCAGCCCGCAGATGGCCTTGAGGGTGGTGGTCTTGCCGGCTCCGTTCGGCCCGAGCAGCCCGGTCACCCCGGGCCGGAGCTCGAACGACAGGTCGGCCACGGCGACCACGTCCCCGTACCACTTGGAGAACCGCCGGAGCTCGACGACGGCCGCCCCGGTGCCCGGCTGCCCGCTCATGCCCGCAGGCGCAGCACGCGCCAGGTCAGGATGGCGGCGGCGGCCGCCACCACCACCGCCATCGCCACCAGGTATCCCGGGCCGGTGAAGCCGGCCTGGTCGGCCAGGGTGCCGGGATCGAACCCGGCCCCGAACAGCCAGTCCACGAACCGCCCGGGCAGCCCGCTCAGGGAAAGGAAGGCGACCCAGCGCCGGCCGTCGAACTGGGCGGTGAAGAACAGGATGTTGGCCAGGGCCGAGCTGCCCAGGAACACGCCCAGCAGTCCGGCCGTGGCCACCGCCCGCCGGTCGGTCAGGCTGGCCGCGGCCAGGGCCACGACCGAGTAGAAGACGGTCAGCACCGACCCGGCGACCAGGATCTTGCCAAGGTCGTCGAGGTTCTGGCGCAGGTAGGTGGCGGCGCTCTCGGCGGTCAGGGTGTTGCCGAGGAACAGCACGACCAGGGGCACGACGGCGATCAGGGCCATCACGGCCAGCAGCGCGGCCAGCTTGGCCACCAGGTAGTCGGAGCGCGTCACCGGCCGGGTGAAGATCAGGGTGAGGACGTTCTGGCGCCGGTCGGGGCAGAGCAGCTCGGGCCCGGCCGTGGCCGCGAACAGCAGCAGCAGCCCGGCCACGATGCGCAGGTACTGGGCGTAGGTGAAGAACTCGTCGGCGGCCGCGGCGAACAGCACCCGGACCCCGATGAAGGCCAGCACCGGCGCGAAGGCCAGGAACAGCAGCCCCCAGGGCACGACCTTGGTCTTCCAGTTGCGCTTGAGCCCGAGCACCCGGCGCACCCCGGCGACGGCGATGGCCCGCACCCGGCGCCCGCGGCCCTGCCGCGGCCCCTCGTAGTGCCGGTAGCCCCGGTCGTAGATGGTGCCGCCGGGCGCGGTGACCTCGCTCACCGGCGCACCCCCCAGGCGGCCTCGGGAGCGGGGGGTGGCGAGGCGGGCTCGGCCGGCGGCGTGCCGCCGGCAGCGGCCTGGAGACGCAGGAACGTCTCCTCGAGGCTGGGCGCCCTCGGCACCATCCGCCGCAGCGGCCAGCCCCGCTCGGCGGCCACGTCGCGGATGCGGTCGGAGGGCCCCTGGACCAGCAGCTCGCCCACCGGGGCGCCGTTCGATGGCCCCGCGGCCCCGCCGCCGGGGCGGGCCTGCAGGCCGGCCGCGGCCAGGGCGGCCAGCACATCGGGGCCGTTGTCGCCGAGCTGGATCCCGAACCCGGGCTCGGTCGTCCCCGCGACCTCGGCGATCGAGCCCTGGGCGAGGACGTGGCCGCCGTGGACCATGACCACCCGGTCGCAGACCCGCTCCACGTCGCCGAGCAGGTGGGTCGAGACGAGCACGTCGATGCCGAGCTCGCCGCGGATGCGGGCGATCAGGTCGAGCATGTCCTCGCGCCCCTGGGGGTCCATGCCGTCGGTCGGCTCGTCCAGGAGCAGCAGGCTCGGGTCGTGGACCAGGGCCACGGCCAGCTTGACCCGCTGCTGCATGCCGGTGGAGAACCCGCCGACGGCCCGGTAGCGCTCCTCCTCCAGGCCGACCTGGTAGCAGACCTCGGCCGCCCGCTCCCGGGCCGGCCGGGGCGGCAGCCCGCCCAGCTGGGCCATGAAGGCGACGAAGTCGGCCGCGGTCACGTCCCCGGGCAGGCAGGCGCCCTCGGGCAGGTAGCCGACCCGGCTCCGCACGGCCAGGGAGTCGATGGCCACGTCGTGGCCGAGGACGGTGGCCCGGCCCTGGTCGGGCACGAGCAGGCCAAGCAGCAGCTTGATCAGGGTCGATTTCCCGGCCCCGTTGGAGCCGACCAGCCCGGTGCAGCCCGGGGCGATCCCGACGTCGACCCGGTCGAGGGCCTGGACGGTCCCGTAGCGCTTGCTGAGGTCTTCGACCTGCGCGACCAGCACCGTGAGCGGCCCTCCGACTGCTCGGGAAGTACGTCGCCGTCACCATCTCACACCCGCAAGCCGCGCGTATCCCACCAAGGTCGCGGGCGTGGCGACGAAGGTATCGCCCTCGTGAGAGGATCGGC
>DATABK010000122.1:0-1767 GCA_036259695.1 Actinomycetes bacterium
GGCGAACCCGGTGGCCAGCAGCCCGGCCGCCCCGACGGCGGCCCGGAGCAGCTCCCGCCTGGTCCGGCCGAGCCCGCTGGCCGGGGCCGGGACCGGGTCGCGCTCCAGGCGGCCGAGCGCGCCACCCAGGACGCTGACGTAGGCGGCGGCCGCCACGGCCACCACCGCCCCGTAGACCAGCAGCGACGGCGCCCCCGGCTGGGCCCGGTAGCCGGCCAGGGCGACCAGGCCGAGCACGCCCCCGGCCAGCCAGGCGGCCCTCGACCGGCGGGCCGGACCGGCCCTGGCCACCAGCACGGCCGCGGCCCCGCCGACCACGATGCTGCCGACCGTGAAGCCGACCGCGAACAGCCGCAGGGCCCAGTGGCCGAGCAGGTCGATGAAGAACACCGCCACCGGGCCGGGGACCAGCCGCAGCAGCCGCTGGGCGAGCCCAAGGGGCGGGAACGGGAAGCTGGCCTGGACCAGGTGGACGAGCCCGAGCACGGCCGTGGCCACCGTCATGGCGGCCGCGCCGAGCACAAAGGAGGTGCGCCTGCTCACCCCACCACGGTAACCGGTGGCTAGCGGCGGCGCTCGTGCCGTCCGGCGCGACCGGGGACGAACCGGCGGGCGTGGCGGCCGCCGCTGCCGTTCCTGGCCCGGGCGCCGGGGTCGGGCTGGTCGCCGTTGGGATGCGCCGCCGGCGGCTCGGGGGCCGGGCGGCCGGTGGCCGACCAGTACTGGGCGACCACGTGGGCCGTCTCCTCCAGCACCATGGCCTCGACGGCCTCGGGGGGCTTGCTCTCCATCCGGCGCAATCGCCGGGGCACGACCTCCTCGGTGGCCAGGGTCCGGCGCTCCAGCCACTCGCTGGCGGCCAGCATGCCCATCAGCCCCAACGGGAACAGCACCGTGAGGGCGATCGCGACCAGCAAGTTGGAGAACAGCATCTCACCGTGATGTACGCACGGACCGGCCGACCCGGTTCACCCCGCGGCGCTTCCGGGTCCGCCAAACCCTACCGGCTCGGCGCTCCGGCGCCAAACCGCCTGTCCACGCCGGGACGCCACCTCCACGAAGGCGGCCAGCAGCCGGTGCTGGACGGGGTCGGCGGCGGCCGTGGACTCGGGGTGCCAGAGCACGCCGACGGTCCAGCCCTGGTCGCGCTCGATCCCCTCGACCAGCCCGTCCGGCGCCCAGGCGACCGGCCGGAACCCCTGCCCGAGCCGGTCGAGGCCCTGGTGGTGGTGGGACAGCCCCTCGGCCTCGACCTGCCCGAGGGCCTCGGCCAGGCGGCTGCCCGGCTCGACCCGCAGGCCGTGGATGGCCTGCTTGGCCTCGTCACGGTGCACGACCGGGCCGTCCTCGAGGTGCTGGACCAGGGTGCCGCCGAAGGCGACGTTGAGGAGCTGGACCCCGCGGCAGATGCCGAGGACGGGCAGCTCCAGCCCGACCGCCGCCCGGGCCAGGGCCAGCTCCAGCTGGTCGCGGTCGGGGTCGATCCCGTACTGGGTGGGGTGGTCGGCGGCCCCGTAGCGGGCCGGCTCGACGTCCCCGCCGCCGGCCAGAAGCAGACCGTCGAACGGGGCCAGCAACTCCTCCGGCTTCCCCGGCTGGCCGGGCGGCAGCAGGACCACCCGGGCCCCGGCGGCCCGCATGGCGGCCACGTACGGCTCGGGCAGGGCGTAGGCGCCCTCCCAGTTCCCAACCCGCCCGGGTCCCAGGTGGTAGGTGGGGATCGCGACCAGTGGCGCCGTCACCGGCGCGACGGGCTTCCGCCGAGGG
>DATABK010000123.1:0-4054 GCA_036259695.1 Actinomycetes bacterium
CGGGCGGGGGAGGGATCCTCCCACCCGGCCGCTCGTTCGCTACGCGCTAACGCCTCGGTCAGGGGACCGGGGCGCTCCCATGGCAGGTGCCAGAGATCACCTCCTTCCCGGTCCCGGTCGGGCCGGCTCGCCTGGGTGGCGGGGCCGGCGGAGAACGGTTGCAAGCTGCAGTTTGTGTGGGAACTCCTGGGATGTCCGGCGGATTCCCACCTTCTGAGGCCGGACATCTACGTAGATCACAGGATGATATCGACGTGTATACGATTTGACTCCAACCGGGTGGTGCCGTACAGTCCGACGCGCTACCCCCATGGCACTGCACCAAAGAGCCTCCCCCCAGGCTCCGCGATATCCAGAAGCATCGCTCTGAATTCGCCGTTCGCGGATCGGTCCGAGCTTCCCCTTTCCTGTCGCCCCCACGACAGGGACTGCTCGAGGCGCACCCCCAGCGCTTGCCGCGAACTCGTGTAATTCCGAGTGGCAATACTGACGCACGGCTTGCCGGGCAGCACTAGGTAATTCCCGGTGAGCTGTGATCCCCCCGTCGGCCGCGCGGCTCGTGTCCGCGCAACGAAACAAATGAGGTGGCTGCAATGGCGGCCTGGTTCTCCCTATGCCTCCCCGAAGGCTTCCACGCTGCTTGCGTGCCCGTGACCACTGCTACTGAGGGGGGGCCCTCGTGACGCAGGTCCACGACGACGACCTGGACAAGGTCTGGTACGGCGGGCCGCTGGCCCCGGTGCCCGACCTCGAGGACGAGGACGATCCCCGCCCGACCAGCCACTACGACGTCCGCCAGGACTGGGACCGCGACGGCCTCGACGCCTCGGCGCCGTCGGCGGACCAGGAGCCGCTGTTCGAGCAGCTCCGGAGCGCCTACCTGCACCGTGACGACACCAACGACTGGGCGCGCGACACCGACACCGGCGGCTGGGCGGCCGACGACTCCGGTCGCTGGGAGGCGGGTGCCGGCACCGCCTTGGAGGACGACGACGACGGCCGGTACCAGTGGGTGGACGGTCCCGCGACCTGGGAGACGGAGCCCGAGGCGGGCTGGGACGACGGCGGCGAGCTCGACGACCTCGACGAGGAGGAGGGCGAGTTCGACCCGGAGCCGCTGGCCCCCCGGGCCCGTGGCCGGCGGCGGTCCTCGGGACGGGCCGGGCTGCGGCGGACCAGCACCCTGCTGAACGCCTTCTCCGTCCTGCTGTTCGTGGTCGGGGCGCTGGCCGCGGCCGGGCTCACCGCCTGGATCCTCGGGGCCCGGCTGCTGACCACCCGCCAGCTCTTCTTCCTCACCCACTCCACCCTCGGGATCGTGATCGTCCACGCCTTCGGTGGTGGGCTGGGAACGCTGCTGACCAGCGGCGACTCGCGGATGAAGGACAGGATCCGCAAGCTCTCCACGGCCGGGCTGGCGATCGTGGCCTGGCTGGCCTCGGCGGTCGGGACCTGGTTCGGGTACGCCGGCTACCGGGCCAAGGTGCCGCCAGGCGGCAACATCGCCATGTACCCGCGCGAGTACCTGCTCAACAGCCCGCAGCTCGCGTTCTGGGAGACCTTCGCCATGGAGTGGAAGGTCCACATCGGCTGGACCACTCCCTTCCTGGCGACGGCGGTGGCGTTCACCGCGCTGCGCTACCGGCGCCGGCTGGTCGCCGACCGGCTGGTCCGCAAGGTCATGACCATCATGCTGCTGCTCGCCTTCGCCGGGGCGCTCGTCGCCGCCGGGCTCGGGGCGGTCATCAACGTCACAGCCCCCAATGACTTCATGCACCGGGGCTGGAGCCCCTGACGGCCGCGACGAGAGAGACGGTGATGAAGCTGATGCGCGATCGAGCAGGACGCGCGGCCGTGGCGGCGTACCCCGAGCAGGCCGTCGGCCGGCACGAGCGACGTCCCCGCCAGACCTCCCGGTCGGCCCGGGCCGCCAGGGCGGGGATCACCCTGGTCGGGACCATGCAGGAGAGCCAGACCCCGCGGACCCGGAGCACCCGGGCGACCCGGGGGCGGCAGGGCCGGGCGGCCCGGTCTCGGCACGCCGCCCAGGGCGGGCTGGCGCTGTGGGCCGGTCGGGTCGGACAGGCCGCTGACCAGGCCCGAGTGTGGTGGGCCGAGGGGACCGAGCGGGTCACCGCCCGGGCCCGGGAGCGCTGGAAGGAGCAGGCCGGCACCTCTCGCACCGCCACCCACCGCACCGCCGACCGCCCGCCCCTCGCCACCCGAACCCGCACCACCGCTTCCCCCCGGCATCTGGCCGCCGAGACCCGGCGGGCCACCCACCCGGAGGATCTGGTCACCGGGTGGTGTTCCGTCCTCCTCGTCTTCGGGCTCTACCTGGACGGGTGGGGCCACGGCGACCGGCCCGCTGGGGGACTCACCCTCTGGCACGGGCTCCTCTACCTCGGCGTTGCCCTGACGGCGGCGTGGATCCTCACCCGGAACCAGCGGCGGGGAGCGTGGTCGCTGCGGGCGGTGCCGGCGGGGTACCGGCTGGCGCTGCTCGGGGTGGGGCTGGCCATGGTGGCGGTGGCCGGGAACACCGTGTGGCACACCCTGTTCGGGGCCGAGCAGGGGGTGGGGCGGCTGATCTCGCCGTTCCACCTGGTGCTGTTCGCCGGGGCATGCCTGCTGGCCAGCTCGGCGCTGCGGGCCGCCTGGTCGGGGCCGAGCCCGGCGCGGGTGCCCGGGCTGCGGGCCTTCTGGCCGGTGATGCTGTCGACCACGCTGGTGGTGGCCATGACGGCCTTCTTCTTCCAGCACACCTCCCCGATGGCGCCGGCCGCGGCTCCGGCCGGCGAGGGGGCGCAGGTCTATCGGCTGCTCGGCCTGCTGGCCCACAACCTCCTGTTCATCGCCCCGGTGCTGCTGCTCCTGCTGCGCTGGCAGACGCCGCTCGGGACCTTCACCGTGATGGCCGGATCGGTGGCCCTGCTGCTGGCCACCCAGACCGGGCTCGGCCTGGTCGGGCTGGCCGGGGCGGCGGTGCTGGGCGGGGCGGCGGCGGACGTGGCCGTGACCCTGCTGCGGCCATCGCCCCAGCGGCGGTGGGCGGTCCGGGCGGTGGCCGTGATCGCCCCGGCCGTCTATTGGACCTCGCATTTCGCGCTCCTTGGTGGCGGCTACGGCGTGCGCTGGGAGCTGGAGATCTGGGTCGGGTCGGTGGTCTGGGCATGCCTGTCCGGGCTCACCGTGGCCATGCTCATGTGGCCGCCGGCCGTGCCGCTGACCGCCTGGAACCGCCGGGCGGCCGCCCGGAGATCCGCAACGCCCACGGCAATGCCCGCGCGAATGGTCGGGAGGTGACCTCGATGCCAGCCACGACAGACACCGCCGCCTCGATCAACGAGCGGTTCGAGGCCACGGCGCTGCCGCTGCACGACTCGATCTACCGGGCGAATCTCCGCATGACCGGCGACCCGGTGATGGCCCAGGACCTCACCCAGGAGACCTACCTGCGGGCCTTCCGGGCCTTCGACTCCTTCCAGGCCGGGACCAACTGCCGGGCCTGGATGCTGCAGATCTCCCACAACCTGTTCTGCCGCGACTACCGGGGCCGCAAGCGCATCACCTACCGGACCGCGGCCGACGACGACGTGGACGTCCTGGCCCAGTTCCGTGCCGAGGTTCCCAACCCGGAGGAGGAGGCCCTGCGCCAGCTCGACCGGGAGGCATTGCGGCGGGCCATTTCCAAGCTGCCCGAGCCCTACCGGGTCGCGGTCACCCTCGTCGAGCTCCAGGGCCTTTCCTGCGAGGAAGCGGCGGCGGTGATGGGAACCCCGAAGGGCACGGTCCTTTCGCGATTGTTCCGGGCACGGGAGCGGCTGCGGCGGCTGCTGTTGTCGGAGTTCGGCCGTTCCCGGACCCTCGTTCCCACGACTGCCCAGAATTCTTGAAAGATTTGGGGAATCCTATGACACGGCCAAGAGTTCCCAGGTGGCAATGGAAATTCTCTGACCCGGGAAGGACCGCGATGCCGCGACGCCGTCTGCTCCTGACCGTCTCGACCCTGGTCGCGGTGGCGCTGGCCGTCACCGGCTGCACCATCCCGACC
>DATABK010000124.1:0-5122 GCA_036259695.1 Actinomycetes bacterium
CGCGTTTCCTGGAGGGCCTCGGCAGGCGGGTCGGCCACCGGTTCCCGCTGCTGGAGGACGTGCCCGTGGACCCGCGCCAGTGCTGGGCCGGGCTGTACCCGGAGACCCCGGACCACCACGCGATCATCGGCGACACCCCGGAGGTCCCGGGGTTCGTGCAGTGCGCCGGCTTCGGCGGCCACGGGGTGATGCACGCCCCGGCCGCCGGCCGGGCCGTGGCCGAGCTGGTCACCCGCGGCTCGTGCTCGACCTTCGACCTGCACCCGCTGCGCCCCTCCCGGTTCGCCGAGGGCGACCTGGTCGTCGAGACGGCCGTGTTGTGACGATCAAGCTATACCGGCAGTACGGGTGGCTTTTCGTGGTCGCGTCCGCTTCGTGGTTGTGGTTTCTTGTCGTTCTTGCTCGAAGCAGGGGGGAGGGCGATCGTGACCGCTGAGTCCGCCGATCAGGCGTCACCGGAGGAGGTCGGCTTCCAGCTCCTGGCCGATCAGCTCCCCGACCTGATCATCCTGGCCTTCGACCCTGAGCTGCGGATGTGGGCCGCGACCGGCGGCGGCCTGCGCGGCCACGGCTGGAGCACCCAGGACTTCGTCGGCCTGCGGCTGCCCGAGATCGCCGGGTCGAGCCGGGCCGAGGCGATCGAAGCCTGCGCCCGGGCGGCCCTCGGCGGGGAGTGCACCGAGCTCGAGATGAACGGCTACGAGGACCCGGCCCAGCTGTGGGCGCTCACCTTCGTGCCCCTGGCCGACCCCGCCGGCGCGGTCAGCGGCGGCATGGCACTGTGCCGGGACGTCACCGAGCAGCGGCGGGCCGAGCGGCTGCTGCGGGCCAGGGAGCACCAGCTCGCCGAGGCCCAGCGGATCGCCCAGGTCGGGAGCTGGGAGTGGGACCTCGCCACCGACGAGCTGACCTTCTCCGACGAGTTGTGCCGGATCTTCGGCCTGGCCCCCGGCTTCAGGGTGCCGATCGAGCCGGGGGTGGAGCCGCTGATCTACCCGGCCGACCTGGAGCGGGTCAAGCGGCAGCTGGGGCGGATGCGCGCCGGCGCCGACCCGGCCCCCTTCGCCTTCGAGCACCGGATCGTCCGCACCGACGGCACCGTCCGCACCGTCATGGCCCACAGTGAAGGCGTGGTCGACGAGCGCGGCCAGGTGGTGCGGTTCATCGGCACCGACCAGGACATCACCGAGCGTCGCCGGGCCGATGCCGAGCGCCGCCGGCTGCTCAACCGGGTCTACGAGGCCCAGGAGGGCCAGGACCGCCGGCTGGCCGCCGACCTGCACGACGGCCACGTCCAGAGCCTGGCCGCGATCGGCTTCAAGCTGGAGCAGGCCCGCCTGCGCCTCGGGGCCAGCGGCTCCCCCGAGGTCGACGAGCTGCTCTGGCAGGTCACCAAGGACCTGTGCGCCGAGGTGACCAGCCTGCGCCGAACCATCGGCCGGCTGCGCCCCCTGGTGCTGGTCGAGGACGGCTTGGAGGCCGCCCTGCGTGAGGAGGCCAAGTCGGCCTGCAACCGGGCCGCCCTGGTCTCCTGCGAGGTCACCTCCGAGCTCGACGGCCGGCTCGACCCGGTGGTGGAGACGGCCCTGTTCCGGGTCGCCCAGCAGGCCCTGGCCAACGTGGTCGACCACGCGTCCGCGACCCACGCCGTGGTCGCGATCGAGGGCTCCGCCAAGGGCGTGACCCTGCGGGTCAGCGACGACGGCTGCGGCTTCGACCCCGACCACGTCCAGGTGCTGGCCGACATCGCCCATTTCGGCCTGATCGCCATGCGGGAGCGGGTCGAGGCCCTCAACGGCCGCTTCCGGGTCATCACCGCCCCCGGCGAGGGGACGGTGGTCGAGGCCAAGCTGCCCCCGACCGACCCCATCGAGAGGTGGGAGACGTGACCCTGCCGCGGCTGCTGGTGGTCGACGACCACGACATGCTCCGGGAGGCTCTGGTCGAGCTCCTGCGCCAGGCCGGCTTCGAGGTCGTCGGCGAGGCCGCCGACGGCGCCGACGCGGTCGCCCTGGCCAAGGAGCTGGAGCCCGACGTGGTCCTGATGGACCTGCGCATGCCGGTCCTTGGCGGCCTCGACGCCACCCGCCTGATCAAGCATGCCACCCCGGCCACCCAGGTCGTCCTGCTGACCGCCTTCGAGAGCCCGGCCCTCCAGCAGCAGGCCGAGGAGGCCGGCTGCTTCGCCTACCTGGTCAAGGGCAGCCCCCCGGGCACCCTGCGCCTGGTCCTCCACCAGGCCGTCGCCGCCCGCCGGGCCCTGCTGGCCCAGAGCTCACCGGCCGCCGAGGGCTGCTAGCCGCACCTCAGCGCCGAGGAAGCGGCCGATGTCAGCGGCCTCCTCCTCCAGCCCCGGCCCGGACCCCCGGGGGAGGCCGTCCCCGAACGGCTCGACCGTGACGTCCAGGCCGCCCCCGGCGCGCCGGGCCCGCCAGGTGCCGACGACCCGCCCGTCAACCACCACGGCCGGGTGGATCCAGCCACCGCCGGCCTGGATCCGCCCGGCGAACGCGGGGTCAAGGATCAGGTCGCGGTCACGCCAGCCGAGCAGGTAGTCGTCAAAGCGGCCGAGCAGCCGGACGACCGGGCCGGAGGCGGGGGGTCGGGTGGTGGTGGTCCCGGCCGGTGCCCACAGCCGCCGGCCGTCCAGCTCGACCTCGCGGAGGTCGCCGGCGGCCAGCTCGAAGGCCTGCCGGGCCCGGCCGAGGGCGAGCCCAGACCAGGCGGCCAGGTCCTCGGGCGCGGCCGGCCCGTGGCCCCCCAGGTAGCGGCGGGCCAGCTCGGCCAGGGCGCCGTCGCCCCCGAGCACCCCTCGACGTCCCCCGGCCGGGCCCACCCAGTCCTCCAGCAGCACGTAGCTGGCCTCGTCGCCGTCCAGGTCGGGGCCCCGGCAGATCAGGCCCCGCAGCGCCGCCAGGCCGACCAGGTGGGCCGGCGCCTGGCCGCCCGGGTCGATCCGGACCCCCTTGGCGGCCAGCCCACGGACCAGCTCGGCCCGGGACAGCGGCCCGCCGGCCAGCACGGCCGGCAGCACCTCCAGAGCACGCTCGCACAGCCGGTCGTCCAGCCCCAGCTGCAGCCGCCGGCGCCGGTTCCCGGCCGCGAACCGGGGTCCGAGCAGCCCCACCAGCCACCCGACGTCCTCAGCCGCGACCAGGTGCAGGGTCCCGCGCATCACCCAGGTCCTGACCACCGACCGGTCCCGGTTGCAGGCCCGCCGGACCGCCGCCTCGTCCAGCCCGGCGCTGCGGACCCGCACCGCCAGCCGCGACGCCGGCGTGTCCTGCGCCTGCAACCCCCCTACGCCCCGAACCACCGCACCCACGTCCCGAGGCCGCCGCCCCAGCAGCCGCTGGGCCCGCATTCGGAGCAGCCGGAGCCGGTCGGCCTCGCCGGTCACCGGCGTGGCCCCGGGCCCGGGCCGGCGGTGGCGGCCGACCCGGGGCCTCGCAGGACCCGGCCGGAGCGGCGGCCGGTGTACTGCCCGTGCTCGACCACCAGGTCGCCGGCCAGGACGACGTGGTCGATGCCGGTGACGGGCACGCCGGGGTCGAGGTAGCTGCCGTCGTGGCCGACGGTGGCCGGGTCGAACACGCACAGGTCGGCCACCGCCCCCTCGACCAGCAGACCGCGGCCGTCCAGGCGGAACTGGCGCGCGCCCAGCCAGGTCGCCTTCCGGATGGCCTGCGCCCAGGTCAGCGCCTGCTCTTCACGGACATAGCGCCCCAGCAGGCGCGGGAAGCAGCCCCAGGTGCGGGGATGCCCCAGCCCGCTCGGGGCCAGGCTGTCGGAGCCCACCCCGACCAGCGGGCTGGCCAGGATGGCCCGCACGTCGTCCTCGCGCATCAGCCGGATGACGATGGTGGCGGCCGGGTCGTCGGCGACCAGGTCGCAGAGGGCGTCCCAGGGGTCGCGCCCGCCGGCCGCCTCGGCCAGGTTCCTGCCCACCAGCCCGGCATCGGCGTGGCCGGTGAGCAGGACGTCGGCCGGGTCGGCCAGGGCCCACCCCCCGTCGCCGACGCCGCCCCGCTCGGCCTGGGCGCGCAGGGCCGCCCTGGCCGCCGGGTCGCGCAGCCGGGCCAGCATGAGCCGGGTCCCGCCCGCCGCCACCGCCGGCGGCAGCAGCGAGCTCAGCACGGTCGCCCCGGCGTCGTACGGGTACTGGTCCCCCTGGGCGTCGACCCCTTCCAGCCGGGCTGCGGCCAGCCGCTCCAGCAGCAGCGGTCCCCTGCCGTGGGCGGCCCGCCCGGCCGCCTTGCAGTGCGACACCTGGAGCCGCACCCCGGCAGCCCTGGCGATCGTCACCGCCTCGTCCAGGGCCGCCTCCAGGTGGGCGCCCTCGTCCCGCATGTGCGTGGCGTAGGTGCCGCCGTAGCCGGCCGCCACCCGCGCCAGCGCCACCAGCTCCCCCGTGTCGGCGTAGCTGCCCGGCACGTAGATCAGCCCGCTCGACAGCCCGACCGCGCCGGCCTCGAACGCCTCGGCGGCCAGGGCGGCCATCCGCTCGGCCGCCCCCGGCCGCAGCCGCTCGTCCAGCCCGTTGGCGGTCAGCCGCAGCGTCCCGTGGCCGACCAGCAGGGCCAGGTTGTTGGCCGGCCCGGCCCGGTCCAGCCGCCCGGCCAGCTCCCCGAACCCCCACGGCTCGATCGGCACGCCGGCGGCCAGGCCGCTCCACAGCTGGCCCGCCACCTCGGCCGACGCCGGGTCGAGGGGCGCGAACGTCAGCCCGCAGTTGCCAACGACCTCGGTGGTCACCCCCTGGAGGAGCTTGAACGGCTGCGGCTCCTCGAGCAGGTGCACCAGGTCCGAGTGGGCGTGGGTGTCCACGAACCCGGGGGCCACGTAGCGGTCCCGGCAGTCGACCCGCCGCAGCCCGGCTGGCGGGTCGCCCCCGACCGCCACCACCCGCCCGTCGACCACGGCCACGTCCGCCACCCGCCCTGGGTTGCCCAGCCCGTCGAAGACGGTCCCGCCCTGGAGCAGCATCCCGGCGCCGGCCACCGGTCAGGGAGTTGGGCCGGTGGCCACCGGCCGCGACGGGTCGGTGACCCAGTCGCTCCAGGATCCGGCGTAGAGGGCGGCCGGGACGCCGGCGACCTCGAGGGCCAGGACGAGGTGGGCG
>DATABK010000125.1:0-5814 GCA_036259695.1 Actinomycetes bacterium
CCAGCTGCCGCCGGCGGTCGCCCCGGTGCGGGCCACGGCCGCCCTGGCCGCCCTGGACGGGCACCTGGGCCGGCCCGAGCCGGTGGTGGTGCCGCTGCCCGAGCCGACCCTGCTGCCGATCGAGTCGCCCGAGGTCGTGCCCGACTTCGTCCTCCTGGCCGCCGACGTGATGACCTGGCTGGCCGGGCTGGGCGAGACCGACCTGGCCAGGTGGGTGGTCGGCGGGACCTGGGCCGAGGCCACGGCCCGCATGGCCGCGGTCGTCGAGGCCTGGTCGCGCTGGGGGCCGGCCGGTGACGCCAGCCTGTCCGCCGAGCTCGACCCGCGTCCCCGCCTGGAGGTGGTCGGCCACGACGAGGTCGGGGTCATCTCCTGGACCGGCGTGCGCGCGCCCGAGGTCGAGCTGGCCGCCCAGCGGCCGGTGGTGATCGACCTCACCGACGAGCAGGAGGGTCATCCGCAGGAGGTGGCCACCTGAACGCCGCCGAGCTCTGCCGGGTGCTGCTGGTCGGGCCGGTGGCCGCGGCCGACGTGCCCGAGCTGGGCGAGGCCGAGACCCGGGAGGAGGTCCGGCGGCGCCTGGGTGAGGCCGGCTGCGAGCTGGTCTACTCGCCCGCCTCCGAGCGCTGGCTGGCCCGCCTCGACGGCCCGGTGCCGGAGCTCGAGGGCCACCACCCGGTGCTGGCCCTGGGCACGGCCTAGCTCGCCGTGCTGGCCACCTGCTGGCTCCACCTGCGGTTCCTGCCCGGCGAGGGAGCGGGGCCGGGGAACGGCCAGGACTGGGTCGACCCGGACGACCTGGCCGAGCTGCTGGGGGCGCGGCTGAACGGCAGCGGCCTGCCCAGCGTGCTCGAGCGGCTGGCCAGCGCCGGCTACCTGACCCTGCGCGAGGGCCGGGTCGAGGCCGGGCCGCTGCTGGACACCCTGGATGAGCCGGGCGCCGCCGAGCAGGCTCGGGGGCTGGTCGCCCGCCACCAGCGGCTGGCCCACCTGCGGCGCCGGGCCGCGGAGCTGGATGGGGACCGGGAAGCCGGGGGGGAGCAGGACCATGCCCAGGATTGAGGAGGTGCAGCTGGTCCACTGGGGGTCGCTGCGGCCCGACCCGATCCCGCTGCTGATCGACGGCATCAACGTGGCCACCGGGCCCAACGGCTCGGGCAAGACCTGCTTCCTGGACGGCATCAAGCTGCTGCTCGGGGTGACCAGCTTCGCCCCCGGGCGCAGCTCGCACCGCTACATCTTCGACGGCGGCCCCGGCGGGACGCCGGCCGAGCGGGCCTTCCTGCGCGCCACCTTCAGCAACCCGGTCCTGCCCGGACGGGGCGAGCGCCTGTTCGCGGCCGCCGACGAGCGGGTGGCCGAGGCCGACCGGGTGTCGGTGATCTGCCTGGTCACCGCGGACAGCCGCCGCTACCTGGTCCTGCCCGGCCTGCACCGCTGGGGCTTCGAGCAGCCCCTGACCGACGACCTGGAGGCGTTCCTGGCCGCCCACCCCGAGGAGGAGTGGCTGGGGCCGCGGCGCTACGACGAGCTGCTCGACCGGACCGGCATCACCCGGGCCCTGCGCGAGGTGCTGGCCCTGCCCCAGGGGGCGATCGACCGGACCATGGACGAGCGGCCGGCCGGGCTGCTGGCCAAGCTCCTGGAGCTGACCGGCGAGCGGGTCCTGCTGGACGAGGTCGAGGCCCAGCGGGAGCGGGCCGGCGAGGCCCGCGGCGCCTACCTGGAGGCGGTCGAGGCGGCCAGGGCCGAGCAGGACCGCCTCGGCGCCCTCGGCGGCCAGGCGGCCAGGCACCTGGAGTGGGCCGGGCTCCGGGAGCGGCTCGACCTCCTGCGCGACCTGGCCCGGCCGGCGGCCGAGCACCGCGACGTCGCCGTCAGGGTCGAGGCGGCCCGCAGCGAGCGGGAGGCGGTGGCCGAGCGGATCGCCACCGACCGCCGCGACCTGGAGGAGGTCACGGGTCGGCTCCCGGCGCTCGAGGCCCGGGCCGCCGCCCTGGCCGACCAGGCCGGGGAGCTGGCCGAGCGGCTGGCCGCGACCCGCGACGCCAGGACCACCCTCGAGGTCGGCCTGGCCGCCGCCGAGGCCAGGGCCTCCGAGGCCCAGAGCACGGCCGTCCGCCTGGCCGGCCTGGCCGGGGAGCGGACCGCCGAGCAGGCGGCCGGCGAGGTCCAGGCGGCCGAGTCCAGCCTGGCCGCGGTCCTGGCCCGGCGCGAGGAGCTGCGGACCACCCTGGCCGACGTCCAGGCCCGCATGGCCGTGCTGGCCGACGGCGGCGTCCCGGTGCCGGCCGAGGTCGCCGCCTTCCGGGAGCGGCTGGCCGAGGCCGGGATCCAGGCCTCGGTGGTGGCCGAGGTCCTGGAGCTGGCCGACGAGGCGGCCGGCGACGCGGCCCGGGTCCGGGCCGAGGCCGCCCTCGGCGACGCCCTGTGGGCCCTGCTGGTCCCCTCCCACGCCTACCGGCAGGCCACCGCCCTGGCCGTCGAGGCCGGCTACCGCTGGCCGATCGCCCGGGGTGGGGCCGGCGACCCGCGGGCCGCCCTCACCGCCGTGCTCGGCCCGGTCGAGGCCGGGCTGCTGCTGGAGCGGGCCGACGCCCAGGCCGCCCACGACGCCGCCCAGGCCCATGGGCTGGCCGGCCGGGGCCTGGCCGCGGTGGCCCCGGACGGGATGCGCTACGGCGACGCCCTGGCCCGGCTGGAGGCCCCGGCCCAGCCGGTGCTGGGCCGGCGGGCCCGGGAACTGCACCACTTCGGCCTCAAGACCGAGGCCGCCCGCCTGGGCGAGGAGCTGACCGCGGCGGACGCGGCCATCGCCGAGCTGCGGGGGGCCTGGCACCGGGCGATGCACGTGCTCGACGCCGTCCACCGCCTGGCCGACCTCCAGGGCCAGGTCGACGAGGCCGAGCGGCAGCGGGAGCGGGCCGGGGCCGACCGGCCCCAGCTGGTCGAGCGGGAGCGGGCCCTGGCCGGCGAGCTGCGCGAGCTGGACGGGGCCCTTGGCGCGGCCAACGCCGAGCTCGCCCTGGCCAGGCAGCGCCAGAACGAGATCGAGCTCCGCCTGGCCGCCCGGCTGCCCGAGCTGGCCGAGCGGGACGGGGCCCTGGCCGGGCTGGAGACCGAGCTCGCCGGGCGGCCGCTGGCCGCCGAGCAGCAGGCCCTGCTGGACGCCGGCGACCTGCCCGGCACCGAGTCGGTCCTGCGCGACATCGAATGGCTGAGCGGCCAGGTCGACGACACCGAGCGCTTCCCGGCCGAGGTCCGCGACCCCGAGCTGGTCGGTGGCCGCGAGCGCCAGGCCGAGGCCGTCGAGGAGGCCAACCAGCTCGCCGAGCGGCGCAAGCACGAGCTGGATGAGCAGCTGGAGCGGGTCGAGGCGGCCCGGCGCCGGTTCGAGGAGGGGGTCAGAGAGGTCGTCCGGCGCCTCAGCGGCGAGTTCGCCCGGGTCTGCCAGACGGCCGGCGCCGAGGGCGAGCTGCGCCTGCTGGCCGGCGACCGCCCCGAGGAGTACGGGCTCGACGTGCTGGTCGCCCACCGGGCCGGGGAGCGCCGCCGCTCCTACCGGGACGCCGCCCACTCCGGCGGGCAGCGGGCCACCATCGCCATCCTGCTCCTGCTGGCCACCATGGGCACGGCCGAGGCCGCCGATCTCCTCATCATGGACGAGCACATCGCCCACCTGGACTCGACCAACATCGACCACGTGGCCGCCCTGATGCACGCCCTGGCCGACCGGGTCCAGTTCGTCCTCGCCACCCCGACCAACGCCGAGTCGCTCCGCCTCTCCTGGTGCGACCTCCAGCTGGCCTTCCTGCCCCGTGACCCGGGCCGCGCCTACAGCCCGCCCATCCGGCTCCTGAGCCGCCTCGGGGTCGGCGACCTGGAGGAGCGAGTTCCCGAGCGCGAGCTGTCCCCCAGCGGCTAGCCCGTGCCGGAGCGGCGCACCGGGCGGCTCAGCAGGTAGCCGTGGGGGATCTCGACCAGCTCGCCCTGGCTGTCGCTGATGGTCACGCTGGCCAGGCCGACCTCGACGATGGTGCCCTTCCAGTCGTCGACCTCGATCTGCTCGCCGACGGTGAAGCGGTCGTCGACGTAGCGCCCGGCGATCACGTTGCCGGCCAGGGCCCGCCCGCCCAGGCCGACGGCGATGGCGATCGCCACCCCGGCGATCAGCAGCAGGATGAACAGGGCCGTCTGGAGGACGGCGGTCTCGACCCCGAGCTGGTCGGCGGCCATGAGGATGGCCAGGCCGAGGAGCACCCAGTAGGCGATGCGGCCGATCACCGGCGCCTGGGCGACCTGGATGCCGGTCAGGCTGGCCTCGACCACCTGGCGCACCAGGTTGGCCACGACCGCCCCCAGCCACAGGATGACCAGGGCGACCCCGAGGCGGGGCAGGAACCGCAGCACCTGGGCGGGGATGTCGGAGAGCAGGTGCGGGGCGAGCAGGCTGGTGGCTACGATCACCGCGACCACGATCAGGAACCACATCACCCCGCGGGCCGCCCCCCGGACCTGCCGCCGGGTCCGGGCCTCGTCGCCGGGCAGGACCCGGCCGAGCAGCCGGATGACCACCGCCCTGGCCACCAAGGCCAGCACCACGCCGACGGCCAGGACGGCGGCCGCCGGCACCGCCCGATCGGTCAGGAACCTCACCGTGAAACTCCTCTCTCGACCAGCCCGCCGTAGGTGAGCAAAGCCCAGCCGAGGCGGGGAAGCAAACCACCGAACAGCTCGATCACCTTGCCGGTGAGGATGGCCCGCTGGATCCGCCCCATCACGACCACGTCGATCCGGTCCGGCGCCTCCACCCGCTCCCGGGCCAGCTGGCCGGCCAGCGACCACAGCTCCTCGATCTGGGCCAGGGCGGCCTGGCAGTGGGGGCAGCCGGCCTGGTGGGCGAGGTCGCCGGGCACCCCGTCGGCGACCTGGGCGACCAGGGCGTCCAGGTCGGCCCCGCAGGGCAGCGGGGGCAGGCCCCGTCCCATCGGGGCACCCGCCCGCGGGTTCCCCGAACCCCTCCAGAGGTGGCGGCTCATCGCCACGACCCCATCGCGGACAGGAGCTCGAGGCGGGCCCGGTGCAGCCGGCTCTTCACCGCCGAGATGGACAGGTCAAGGGCCTCGGCGATCTCCTCGTAGCTGCAGCCCTCGAGCTCACGCAGGACCAGCGGGCCCCGCTGCTCGGGGGTGAGCCGCAGGATGGCCTGCTTGAGGTCCTCGACCTGCCACCTGGCCTCGGCGATGCGGTCGGGCTGGCTGGCCGGGGCCTCCCGGTCGTCGGGCAGCGGCTCGAGGCGCCGGCGGGCCCGGATCATGTTGAGGCACCGGTTGGTCACGATCCGGTACATCCAGGTGGAGAAGGCGGCGTCCGCCCGGAACCCGCCCAGGTTCCGCCAGGCCTGGACGAACGCGTCCTGGGTGGCGTCCTCGGCGTCGCTCTCGTCCCCCAGCATCCGGAGGGCGACCCGGTGTGTGGCCAGCCGGTGCCGCCGGACCAGCTCCTCGAACGCGTCGAGCTGTCCGGACTGGGCCCTCGAGACGAGATCTGCATCGGTGAGCGCGACCATACGTGGCAGGTGTTGGTCGCCTTGCCGGCTAGGAAACCTCAGAGCCCGAAAGGTTGCTCAGGTACATGGAACTGGTCCGGCGGCGGTGTGGAGGCACGCCGCCGGACCAGACCGTCCGGCCAGCTGGGGGTGCTGGCCGGTCAGAGCGCTCGGCGCCGGCCCCGCCCGGCCACCATGCGGTACACGACCAGCAGGATGACGGCCCCGATGATCGCCGTCAGCCAGGTGCTGATGTCGAAGAACTC
>DATABK010000126.1:0-2836 GCA_036259695.1 Actinomycetes bacterium
TAGGGCCTCGAAGTCGGCCGACAGGCCGGGGAGGCCGCCGGCGTCGCCGTCGCCGTCCCCGGAGGGGGAACCGGCCGCCAGCAGCCGGCGGGCCTGCTCCAGGTAGCCGGGCAGGGCGGCGTCGGAGGCGGTGGCGTGGGCGGCGCTGAAGCGGAGCCGGCCCTGGTCGTCGTAGCGCAGGTCGCCCAGGCGCAGGGGCGGCTCGACCGGCCCCCGCCGGTGCCGCCAGAGGCCGCGGGCCGGGTCGAAGCGGTAGTCGCCGAGCAGCTTCCAGCCCTGGTCGGCGACCAGGTGGACGGCCGCCAGGAGATACTGGAACACCGCCTCGGAGATGAAGTAGTTGAAGTTGACCCGCACCCAGCCGGGCTTGATGCCCTCGCAGCCGCGGGCGATCTCGCGCTCGAACTCGTGCGACCGGTCGATGTCGATGCCGAGCAGCCGGTGGCCGTAGGGGCCGGCGCACGAGCAGCCGCCCCGCGACTGGATGCCGAACAGGTCGTTGAGCAGGGCCACCACGAAGTTGTGGTGCAGGTAGCGGCCGCGGTGGCGGACGACGAAGGACACGATCGACAGCCGCTCGGCCCGGAGGTTGCCGAGCAGCTCGATGTTGGGGTTGGCGCCCCAGGAGGCGATGGCCCGGTCGATGAACGACCGCTCCAGGGCGGCGATGGTGCCGGTCCCGACCGCCTGCTTGAGCTGGAAGACCAGGCCGGCCCGGATCGACTCGAGGATCGCCGGGGTGCCACCCTCCTCGCGCTCGACCGGGTCGTCGAGGTAGCGGTGCTCGGTTGGGTTGACGTAGGCGACGGTGCCGCCGCCCGGCACGGTCGGCACCCGGTTCCGGAGCAGCTCGCGCCGGACCACCAGCACCCCGGGGGTGCCGGGGCCGCCGATGAACTTGTGGGGCGAGAGGAAGATCGCGTCCTTGTAGGCGAGCCGGCCGTCGAGGCCGTCGCCGGGGCCCATGTCGATCTGGACGTACGGCCCGGCGGCGGCGAAGTCCCAGAACGACAGGGCGCCGTGGCGGTGGAGCAGGGCCGCGATCGCCCGGGTGTCGGAGACGATGCCGGTGACGTTGGAGGCGGCCGAGAAGCTCCCGATGCGCAGCCGGCGGCCGGCGGTGCGGCGCAGCTCGTCGGTGAGCTGGCCGAGGTCGATGTGGCCGTCGGCGTCCTCGCGGATCACCACCACCTCGGCGATCGACTCCCGCCAGGGCAGCTCGTTGGAGTGGTGCTCGAACGGCCCGGTGAACACGACCGGCCGCTCACCGGGCGGGATCTGCGCCGACAGGCCGTAGCGGGCGTCCAGGTCGGCCGGGATGCGGAGGTTCAGGATGCCGATGAGCTTGTCGACGGCCCCGGTGCTGCCCGACCCACAGAACAGGACCACGGTGTCGTCGTCGCCGCCGACGGCGTCGCGGATGATCCGCCGGGCGTCCTCCCGGAGCCGGGTCGTCTGCAGGCCCGTGCCCGAGCTCTCGGTGTGGGTGTTGGCGTAGCGGGGCAGGACCTCGTGGCGCATGAAGTCCTCGATGAAGCCGAGCGCCCGACCCGACGCGGTGTAGTCGGCGTAGATGATCCGACGCGGGCCGTACGGCCCGTCCATCACCTCCCGGTCGCCGATGACCGAGTCCCGGATCCGCTCGACCAGCGGCGCCGCTGCCGCCTCCCCCGCGTCCACGCCAACCCCCTCAGCCCTTGACCGCTCCCATGGTGAAGCCGGAGATGAAGCGGTCCAGGAAGAGATTGAACACGAGGCGATCGGGACCGCGACCAGGATGGCCGCGGCCTGCAGGGACTGCCAGAAGAACACGTCGCCGCGGATCAGCTCGGTGGGCACGCCGGTGGAGACGACCTTCTCGGTGGTGGGCGAGACGAAGGCCAGGGCGTAGATGAACTCGCTGGCCGTGAGGGTGAAGGCGAACACGACCACGGCCACGATGCCGGGGAAGGCCAGCGGGAGCACGACCCGGGCGAAGGCGGCCAGGCGGCTGTAGCCGTCGACCATGGCCTGCTCCTCCACGTCCCGGGGGATGGCCTTGAGGAAGCCGATCAGCAGCCAGACCGAGACCGGGATGGTGATGGTCGGGTAGACCAGCACCAGCGACCAGGTCGAGTCCTGGAGCCCGGCCGTCACGACCAGCCGTGACAGGGACAGGAAGAGCAGGCTGGGCGGGACCAGGTAGACGAAGAAGATGGCGATGGCCATCGGGCCCGACCAGGGACGGTCGAGGCGGGCCAGGGAGTAGGCGGCGGGCAGGCCGAGGGCCAGGGTGATGGCCACCACCAGCAGCCCGACCCACAGGGTGTTCCAGACGAAGGTGACGAAGGCGGTGTCGCGCAGCAGGTACAGCACGTGGTCGGGGGTCGCGGCCAGGTTGAAGAAGAACGGGCTGTTCTCGGGGTTGTAGAGGTCGCGGTTCTGCTTGAACGCGGTGACCAGGCTCCACAGGAACGGGGCGGCGCAGATGAAGGCGAACAGCAGCGCCAGGAGGTAGACGCTGACGCGCCCCAGGACGCGGCGGCGGGCGTAGCGGCGCCGCAGCCGCTCGGTCGCGGCCGGGTCGAGGGTGTCGACAGTGTCCGCGGTGGTGGCCATCTACAGCACCTCCATGCGGCGGACCGCCCGCAGGATGGCGATGGCTGCGGCCAGCAGCAGCGGGAACAGGAACAGCGCCACCGCCGCCCCCTGGGCGACGTCGCCGCCCTCGATGCCGCGGATGAACGCCCAGCTGGCCAGCACCTGGGTTTCGTCGTTCGGGCCGCCGCGGCATCGAGGGCGGTGACGTGGCCCAGGGCGCGGCGGTGGCGCTGTTCCTGTTCCCGCTGCTGCTCGC
>DATABK010000127.1:0-4982 GCA_036259695.1 Actinomycetes bacterium
GGTCGGCAGCCCGGCTGGTGCGTGCCGAGCGGGCTGGTGCTGGCCGGGCGGGGGCGGGTGAGGTGCCTGCCAAGATGGGGATGAGCACGGCGGCGACGACCACGTGCATGAGGGCCAGCGCCAGGACGCTGGCCTCAGTGCTGGCGAGGATGGACAGCGGCCCGGCCAGCGAGAGCAGGGCGACCAGGAGCGCGATCGCGGTCCAGATGGTGCGGGCTCGGGCGGTGAACCGCTCCAGCAGGGCCAGCAGCGCCCAGCCGGCCAGCGCGGCGATCAGGCTGCCGCCGGCGACCATGGCCGGGGTGATGGGCTGCAGTTGCTGGGAGCCTGGCGCGGTGGGGCCGGTGAGGTCGATGCCAAGCAGCGGGTCGGTGACCAGCCAGACGCCCAGCGCGGCCAGCGCCGCGGCGATGACCGCGAGCGCGCGGGCCCGCCAGGGTCGCGTGATGGGGGTTGCCATGGGTACCTCCTCGAGGGCTCCTGATAGATGTCATGCCGTGCGGACCGAGCGCGGACCACCTCGCTCAGCGTGGATCCGCCGTGGCACCGGCACGAACGAGCTGGTCGCAGACCCAATCGAGCGATCTTCGAGGTCGATCAGGTCGGCCGGTTTCGGGTCCAGGTCCGGCAGCATCGCCCGGAGCGCCATCAAGGTCCGGATCTGCCTCGATGCGACCTCAGCGTCGGCCGTGCCAGCTGTCGTCGGGTCATTCGCCAGCATCTCGGTCTTGGCTCCTTGTTGCGCCGGCGTTGTCATGTGTCCGACGGTAGGGAGCGGACCGCACGCGGCCATCACGCGAAGGTGGATGACCTGGTGGACTGTTGCGGAGGGAGGGCAGACCAGGGGTGGTACGGCATGAACGGGCCGTGGGGCGGTGGACCCGATGCGGCACTAGAATCGACTGCCGAACAGACCCTCGCCGGCTGGACGGCGGGTGATGGCATGGCTGAGCCACCGACAGCGCCTCTGGACCTGGCCGCACCCGGTGCGCGGGACGAGCTGCTGGCCACCAAGGTCAACCTCCCGCGGACACGACCAGATCGACTTGCCCGCTCCCGCCTGTTCCGGCGCCTGGACGAGGGGATGGGCCGGCCGCTGGTCCTGGTCTGCACGCCGGCCGGCTTCGGCAAGACGACCCTGCTGGCCGGCTGGGCCGCAGACGCTGCGTTGCCGGTGGCCTGGTTGTCGCTGGACCCCGACGACAACGACCCGGCCCGGTTCTGGCGCTATGTGGTCGCGGCGCTTGACCGCGTGGAAGGAGGGCTCGGTGAGCAGCTTGTCCCGCTGCTGAGCCCTGGCAGCGGCGTCTCGAGTCAGGGCGTGGTGGCCGCCCTGATCAACCGACTCCAGGACCAACCCGACGAGCTGGCTCTGGTCCTGGACGACTACCACCTGATCGATGAACCGGCGATCCACGATAGCCTGGCCATGCTGCTGAGCCATCTCCCGCCGCGGCTGCACGTGGTGATCGCCAGCCGCAGCGACCCGCCCCTGCCGCTAGCCCGGTGGCGGGCCAGCGGCCAGCTGGCCGAGCTGCGCGCCGCCGACCTGCGGTTCACCCCCGAGGAGGCGGCGGCCTTCCTGCAGGAGGTGTGGAAGCTCGACCTGCCTCCGGAGGCCGTGGCCGCCCTCGAGGCCCGCACCGAAGGGTGGGCGGTGGGGTTGCAGCTGGCCGCCTTGTCGCTGCAGGGGCGATCGGACCCCGATGCGTTCCTGGCCGGGTTCGCCGGCACCCACCGCTACGTGCTCGATTACCTGAGCGAGGAGGTTCTGGGCCGGCTGCCGGACCGGGTGCGGGTCTTTCTGCTGCAGACCTCGGTCCTGGAGCGGCTCTGCGGCCCGCTTTGTGACGCGGTCACCGGGAACTCGGACGGCCAGCGCATGCTCGAGGAGCTGGAGCGGGCCAACCTCTTCCTGGTCCCGCTGGACGAGGAGCGGCGCTGGTGGCGCTTCCATCATCTGTTCGCCGACCTGCTCCGCGCCCGATTGCCGCAGCTGCAGCCGGAGCGGGTGCCCGAGCTGCACCGCCGGGCGGCCGGCTGGTGCGAGCAGCACGGGCTGATCGACGACGCGATCCGGCATGCCGTGGCGGCCGGGGACACGCCGTGGGCGACACGGCTGGTGGAGGAGCACCTGGGCGAGACCCTGCGCCGCGGGGAGAGCGTGATGCTCGCGCACTGGCTGGTCCTGCTCCCCGACGACGCGGTCCGGTCCCGCCCGGCGCTGTGCCTGGCCAAGGCGATGACCGAGCATGATCGCGATCACTTGGAGTCGGCCGAGCGCCTCCTCCAACACGCCAAGCGCGTCCTCGACCAGCACGGCCAGGAGCCGCGGGAATTCCAGGTCCCGACCCATGGCGGCATGGTGGCCGAGGTGCCGGCGGCGATCGCGCTGCTCCGCGCCGAGCTGGCCTATGACCAAGCCGACCCCGACATGGTCGCCGCCCACGCCCGGGCCGCCCTGGCCCACATGGCCGACCACGAGCACGGCCCGCGCCTGTTTGCCCGCTTGCTGGTGGCCGGTGCCGACTGGATGACCGGACGGGTGGTCGACACCGAGCCCGCCTTCGCCGAGTTGCTGGCCGAGGGCAGGGCGGCGCCCGCTCCCTATCCCATCCTGAAGTCCTGCTTCATGGTCGGCCTGGTCCAGCAGGCACAGGGCAAGCTGGGCGCGGCCCTGCGCACGTACCGGGAAGGGCTGCGGCTGGCCAGCGAGGGCGGCCGGTACTCGGTGTACCACGCCGGCGAGGCCCACGTGGGGATAGCCCAGGTGCTCTACCAGCGCAACCAGCTGGAGGAGGCCCTGGAGCACGCCACCCGGGGTGTTGAGTGCTGCCGGCAGGTGATCGAGCTGACCGAGCTGGATGTGGCGCTGGTGACGCTGGCCTGGATCCGCCAGGCCATGGGCGACCCGGACGGCGCCCTGGAGGCGATGGACGAGGCCTGCCGGACCTATCCGCGGGCCGACGCGGTCGCCCTGGCCTATCCGGCCCAGTCGGAGCGGGCGCGGCTGCTGCTGGCCCTGGGACAGGTGGAGGAGGCCGCCCGCTGGACCCAGGAGCAGGGCCTGACCGACCAGGACGAGGTGTCCTACCTGCGCGAGGGTGACCACCTGGTGCTGGCCCGGGTGCTGCTGGCCCGGGCCCAGCCCGAGCAGGCCCTGAGGTTGCTGGAGCGCCTGGACACCCTGGCCGCCTCCCAGGGCCGGACCGGCAGCCTGCTCCAGGTCCGCGCCCTGCGATCCCTGGCCTTGCAGGCGGCCGGGGACCATCAGGCCGCCTTGATCCTGCTCGCCGGGACGCTCGAGCTGACCGCACCCGAGGGCTATGTCCGGGTCTTCGCCGACGAGGGGCCGCCCATGGCCGCCCTGCTGCGCAGCC
Organism: Actinomycetes bacterium; assembly: GCA_036259695.1. Classification (GTDB taxonomy): domain Bacteria; phylum Actinomycetota; class CALGFH01; order CALGFH01; family CALGFH01; genus CALGFH01. The sequence continues at coordinate 3,381 of DATABK010000127.1, forward strand.
TCATCGGCGCCCGGCGGCGGCGCCGCGGGGCCGCCGGGGGGGAAGGGGTGGCGACCGAGCACGTCCACCGGGTCACCCAGGCGTTCCAGCCCGCCATGGCACAGTCAGACAAGACCGCTCCCACTGTCCTGGGACTGATCGATCCCCTGACCGACCGGGAGCTGGAGGTGCTGCGGCTGCTGGCCGCCGGCCGGCGAAACCGTGACATCGCCCAAGAGCTGGTGGTCTCTCTGGAGACGGTGAAGAAGCACACCAGCCACATCTTCGCCAAGCTCGGCGCGGCCAACCGCACCCAGGCCGTGGCGCGCGCCCGCGAGCTTGGCCTCGGCCCCTGAGGCAGCCTCCGCTCGTCCCCTCCTTCAGACCGTGGCCTCCGCCAAGGCTCCACCGGATCTTCCACCTTCGCGTGATGGCCGCGGCGGCCTCCCTTCATACGTTGGACGAACCGACCACCGCCATACGGCCGGAAACGGTCGAGGTGGGATGAGGCGGGAGATGGGAGCGCGGACGCGTCGAAGGAGAGCGCGGCATGCAAGCTATCGACGAGAGCCACGAGCTGCAGCCCGGCCCGGCCAGGCCCGGTCCCATTGGGCTGCTGACCCGAGTGGTCCTGGGGACGGCATCGGTCTGGGGGCTCGTCGAGCTGGTCACCAGCTGGGACAGCTTCCGGGACCAAGACCTCATCGAGTCGGATTTCTGGTTCATCACCTTGTTCACGCTGTGCCTGCTTCCCGACGTGCTCAACATCGGGCTGCGGCGGCGGTGGGGTGTCTGGCCCCTCGTCATCTTCCTGGCCGGCGCCGCGGCCATCGGGTCGGTTGGCTACCTGGCCGCAGGGGAGGTCTGGACCACTGCCCTGGCTGCCTGGGTGTATGCGGGCGACCTGCTGGTCTTCGCAGCCCTGTCGGTGTCGTTCCCGGTGGCGATCGTCACGCGGACACCGGGATGTGAGTTCAACGCGATCCCGAGGCTGGTCGCGCGACTGCGTGGCACGTCGGATGAGGAGACGCGGCGCTGCCTCCTAGGCGTTGACCTCTTCGACAAGTACCCGATACGTCTTCCCCGACGCTCCTAACCGTGCTGACCGCCAGGAAGTGCGGCTATCTATCTCGGCGAGGAGTACCTCGTCCTCCAGGCGAACGCGACGGCGGACCCGTTGCGGTGCCGTGCTGTGGGAGCCGGGCGCCTGCGCGGCCGAGTGGTTCAGCATCCAGGACGCGACGATCCCTGGCGAGGCGACCGCCGTCGACCGCTCCACGGGCATCAGCTTCACCCCCCATCGGCGGCGTCCGGCCCCGCCGTCCTGTACCCGAACAATCTCGGACGCTGACGTCATCGATCCACGAGTTCAGGCCCCGGGCGGTGTCAGGCATCGGCGAGCCACCGTCAAGGATTGGCACGCCCGCAGGGAGGTGACATGGGGGAGCGGCAGGTCAGCGTGATGATCAACGCGCCGCCCGAGATCGTGTTCGGGCTGTACACCGATGCTGGGCGGGTGTGCGAGTGGCTGTCGGGCGTGCGGGAGGTCCGCACGGTCGGTCCAACCGATCAGCCCGGCGGTCGGGCGGTGTTCGTCTACCGGTGGCCCTTCAAAATGGCGGC
>DATABK010000128.1:0-4231 GCA_036259695.1 Actinomycetes bacterium
CGGCCCGGCCGACCCGGCGCCGGGGTGGCCGGCAGCTGCGCCGTCCTCCAGGGTCACGGTGTCGTAGTCGAGCCCGTAATGGCGGTACAGCTCGGCCTCCTCGGCCGCCGACAGCTGGCCGTCCGGCTCGATGCTGGGGGCCTCCTTGACCTGTGTCTTGGCGTGCGGCACCTGGATCTCGTCATCGACCTCGGTCGCCTCAGCGAGCGGCACAAAGCTCGAGCGCATGCCCAACAGGCCGGTCCGCACCACCGCCCACTCGGGCCGGCCACTCTCGTTGTCCAGGTAGATGTCGACAACCTTGCCGATGCTGTTGTCGTCGCGGTCGACCATGTCCCGGCCGATCCAACCTCGGGCCTGCTCGATGCTGGGGGTCGCCATGGGTCTCCTTCCTCCTCAACCGCGGCAGTCGCTGTCAGATTGAGGTGCGCCGAAGACGGCCAACGCTCTGGCTGCTGCTGGTCGAGGTCGTCGCCTGGGGAAGCCGCGTTCGGTGCGGCGCTCCTCGATCACCTGTCGGGACTGGCCGCGCCATCAAGATGATCCCGACCGTGTGAGGTCGAACCCGGAGGTGCTGAGGTCCACCGCGAAGGTAAGGATCGCCCGACCGCAAACAGGAAGATGCTGAAGCCGGTACCCACCATCTGCCTCCCCTCGACGCGGCGCCGCCGTGGGTAAGCGTCGCCATTCGGCAGGCTGCTACGGCGCCGCTAGGAAGAACTGCGACCAGCAGCAGGACGTTACACATCGCCCGTGGCGGCAGACCCGGATGCCTAGGTCGTGGCAATGTCCAGGCCATCCCTGCTGACGAGCTAGCTGGTGGCGGAGGAGGCCCTTGTCATCGACCAGGCGGTGACGGTCGCCTTTCCGGGCGTTGAGCAGCGGCAGGCGGCCTTGGTGACCCCACCGGTCAGCCGGAGCATCCTGCGGTTGTCCTCTACCGCAGGGCCCAGCGGTCCCGCCGTTTCGGTCCAGGATCGGCGCCAGCTCGGGGACCACCACTTGAAGCCTGAGGAGCATTGGTTGCATTGACACCCACCGACCCGGGCACCTCAGGGCATCGCGTTATCGGTCGACAGGATCAGGGGCCGCAGCGGGTGGCTTCGGGCTGGTGTGGGTGGAGGAGCTTCACGATACTTGTGCGGCTAACTCGCCCCCGGTGGATGGAACCTCGCGACCCAGCGCCCCGTCGGGCCGACGCCAGCCAGAGCAAGGAGGCGGTAGATGGAACGGATCGAGGCCGACCTGCTGATTCCTGGGAACGGTGAGCCGATCCGTGACGGCGTCGTGGTGTGGGACGGGCCGACGATCACCTACGCGGGCCCGGCCGTCGGCGCCCCACCGGCCCCCCGGGCGCCCAGCACCCGGGCGGCGACCGTGCTGCCCGGGCTGTGGGACTGCCACGCGCACCTGCTCGGCACGCGCTCCCTGGACCTGGGCCGCCTGCCGCTGGAGCCGCTCGCCCTGCGGGCCGCCCGCTGCGCCGCTGACCTACGGGCGGCGCTGGACGCCGGGGTGACCTCGGTGCGCGAGGTCGGCGGCCTGGGCGTGTACCTGGCCCGGGCCGTGGAGGAGGGCACCCTTGACGGCCCCACCATCTATGGGGCCGGGGCGATCTTGAGCGTCACCGGCGGCCACGGGGACCTGCACTCGCTGCCCCTGTCGTGGGTGGCCGACTTCGCCCAGCGGGACGGCGAGCTCAGGCTCTGCGATGGGGTGGACGACTGCATGCAGGCCGTCCGTGAGCAGCTGCGCCACAACGCCAAGCTGATCAAGGTGTGCGCCTCGGGTGGGGTGTTGTCGGAGCTGGACGATCCCATCCACCAGCAGTTCACCCTGGCCGAGCTGCGCGCGGTGGTCGAGGTGGCCGCGATGGCCGACCGCGTCGTTGCGGCCCACTGTCACGGCAAGCCCGGGATCATGGCCGCCCTGGAGGCCGGGGTGCGCACCATCGAGCACGGCACCTACCTGGACGAGGAGGCCTGCGCCGCCATGCGGGAGACCGGGGCCATTCTGGTCCCGACCCGCACGATCCTGCAGGAGATGGTGGACAGCACGGTGGTGCCGCCGTATGCGGTCCGCAAGCTGGAGGTAATCGGTGACCGGCATGCCAAGGCGGTTGCGCTGGCCCACGAGCAGGGGGTGATCATCGCGATGGGCACCGACATCGCCCTGAGTGGCGCGGAACTGATCGACTCCTGGGGTCGCAACGGCCGCGAGCTGCCGCTGCTGGTCGAATCCGGCCTGACCCCCTTGGAGGCGATCCAGGCCGCCACATTCAACGGCCCGCTCACCTTGGGTCGCCAGGCACCGCGCAGTGGCCAGCTCGCCGAGGGCTACGACGCCGACCTCATCATCGTGGACGGCGACCCGCTGGCCGACATCACCATCCTGGCCAATCCGGCCCACATCGCCGGGGTGTGGAAGGCCGGCCGCCAGGTCAAGGGTCTGCCTCCGAGCTGACCGACCACGACTGAAGACCTGCGCCGAGCCGCAACGGCAGCACCGACGGCCGATAGGTTCCACGCCGCAACCGGACCCGACCGATCCCGCACTGGCTTCGCCCGGCATTGGGATGCTGGGCGACCAGATACTGAACCTGATGATGTTGTTGGATGTGCTGCGAGAGCTACAGCGAATCGCGCTGGAGATGGCCCGGGTGGACTCCACGCTCCGTGCCAAGCAGGCACAGATGCAATTGGAGATGATGAAACAGAAGGTTGAGGCCCAACGATCGCCTCAGGCGCGATCCCGAAAGCAGCCGACAGCGCTACCGCTCAAGCCAAGCAATACCAAGCAGTCGCCGACATGACCAAGACCATGGTGCAGAGCAGCAGCAAGCAATGGCGAAGATCCAGGAGTCGCAGCAGGCCGCTGTGAAGCAGGTGGCTGCGATGCTTCAACAGCGGATTGAGCAACAGCGCCAGTTGTTTGGGACGCTGGGGTCCTAGGCAAGCCAGGGCCGGCGCCGGGCGAGCAGCTCGGGGAACTCCGCTGGCAGCACGCAGAACCTCGTCCTTCCTCCTCGACGAGCCGCGCACGCCCCCACAGCAAGACCATGAGCAAGCGCCGACCCGGCCAACCCCCAGCCGACCCCCGACAGCAACCCGGACCATTGGCGCCTGTGCCCGACCCGGGCGCGGCTCAGCCCGCGCTCCCGTGGCTGCCGGCTTCCTCGACGGCGACGTCGTCGAGCTCGGTGGCTCGGATCCATGAGACCAGGAGCGCCAAGGCCACCGCGAGGTAGATCCCGCCCGCCGGGATCCACATCAGCACCCCGGCCAGTTGCTGGTCGGTGAGCGGGTCCAGGCCCCAGGGCGCCGTCGTGGCCGCATAGCCGGAGTACCACGGTGTCCGGGCGAAGGTCAGCAGCACCGAGAGGAACACGCTCTGCATGGCCATCGCGAACACCAGCAGGACGCCAAGGCCGTTGGAGACCCGGGCCGTGCCACGGACCCCCACGACGACATGCCAGAAGAGGACGGCCGTGATCAGGAAGCTGGCATGCTCCAGGAGGTGGAGGGGCTCACTGTCCAGAGCGGCGTCATAGGGGGCCGCGGCGTGCCAGAACCAGAGGACCCCAACAGCTAGCAGCCACGTGGCCGCCGGGTGGCGCAGGACGCCGAGGTTGCCATGGGTCAGCCCGAGCCGCCGCCGCCAGCGGCCGCTGGCCCGGCGCACGGCCAGGGGGCTGCCTCGCAGGATGGCGCTGGACGGGGCGCTGAGGGCCAGCAGCGGCGCCGCGACCAGCAGCAGGAGCAGGTGCTGGACCATGTGGGCCGAGGCCAGCGCGCTCGAGAGCGCGTCGAGGGGCGACAGCAGGGCCAGGCCGAGCGCCACCAGGGCCGCGGTGAAGCACCTGGCCCGCCAGCGGTCGACCTGCCGCTTCGGCCCACGACTCTGGCCGCGGCGGAAGGCCCAGGCGGCGAGCAGGAGGCCACCAAGCAGGACCGGATGCAAGGTCCATGCGCTCCACAGGTCGTGGGGCGCCGGCGGCTGGCCGGGGTGGGCAAGGATCGGGGTCAGCACGACGGCAGGACCAGGGCGGGCAGACCGACGAACAGGATGTTCACGACCGACAGCAGCGAGAGCAGGAACCCGGCGAACGCCAGCGTCCCACCGCGGTCGCGTTCGGTGAGGCCACCGGCGAGGTCGCCGGCCTCGTCGGCGGCCGGCTGGTGCTCGCCCGCTCGCCAGCGCCGGTAGGACCACCCGGCGCAGGCGAGGGCGG
>DATABK010000129.1:0-1678 GCA_036259695.1 Actinomycetes bacterium
CGGCGGCCGACCTGGACCCGACCCGGCGGCTCCACGCGGTGGCCGAGCAGCTCCTCGACCGGCACGGGATCCTGACCCGGGGAGCCGTGGTGGCCGAGCGGATCCCGGGCGGGTTCGCGGGGGTGTACCCGGTGCTGAAGGCGATGGAGGACGCGGGCCGTTGCCGGCGTGGGTACTTCGTGGACGGGCTGGGTGGCGCCCAGTTCGCCGTTCCGGGGGCCGTGGACCGGCTGCGGGCCCTGACCGACCCGCCGTCCTCGCCCCAGACCCAGGTCCTGGCCGCGGCCGACCCGGCCAACCCCTACGGCGCCGCCCTGGCCTGGCCGGAGCGGACCGCTTCCGGCAGCACCGGCGAGCGCCCCGGCCACCGCCCAGGCCGCAAAGCCGGCGCGGTGGTGATCCTGGTCGACGGCGACCTGGTGCTGTACGTGGAGCGGGGCGGCCGGACCCTGCTCACCTTCACCGACCACCCGGACCGGCTGGCCCGGGCGGCCGACGCCCTCGCCCTGGCCGTCCGCGACGGCGCCCTCGGCCGCCTGGCGGTCGAGAAGGCCGACGGCGAGACGGTGTTCGACAGCCCCCTGGCCAGGGCGCTCACCGAGGCCGGCTTCCGCCCCACCGCGCGCGGCCTCCGCCTCCGGGGGGGTCTGGGGGACCGCCAGGGCGGTCCCCCGGTGAATCGGGGCTAGGGGCAGCCGATGCCGGAGGGGGACACGGTCTTCCTGGCCGCCACCCGCATGCACACCGCCCTGGCCGGCCAGCGGCTGACCGCCACCGACTTCCGCGTCCCCCGGTTCGCCACCGCCGACCTCAGCGGCCAGGTCGTCCGCGAGGTCGCCGCCCGCGGCAAGCACCTGCTGCTGCGCACCGACGCCGGGACGACCCTGCACACCCACTTCAAGATGGAGGGCGCCTGGCACCTGTACCGGCCGGCCGAGCGCTGGCGCGGCCCCGACTTCCAGGTCCGGGCCGTGCTCCGCACCGAGCCGTGGGTCGCGGTCGGGTTCCGCCTGGCCATCTGCGAGCTGCTCCCCACCGCCGGCGAGCACGAGGTGCTCGGCCACCTCGGCCCCGACGTCCTCGGCCCCGACTGGGACCCGGCCGAGGCCGTCCGCCGCCTCCGCGCCGACCCCAGCCGGGCCATCGGCACCGCCCTGCTCGACCAGCGCGCCATCGCCGGGCCCGGCAACGTCTACAAGTCGGAGGTCTGCTTCCTCCGCGGCGTCGACCCCTGGACCCCCGTCGGCGATGTCGAGGACCTCGAGGGCATGGTCGACCTCCTCAAACGCCTGATGGAGGCCAACCGCACCACCGGCAACCAGATCACCACCGGCGACACCCGCCCCGGCCGCACCAGCTGGGTCGCCGGCCGCACCGGCAAGCCCTGCCGCCGCTGCGGCACCCCGATCCGCAAGGCCGACCAGCCCAGCTACGACGGCGAACGAGTCACCTACTGGTGCCCGACCTGCCAGCCCGGCCCGGGACCGGCCCGGGGGCGGCCCGCCGCCCGCCGGTGACCGGGGCCGCCAGAGGAGGCCCATGCCAGCCTTCGTCAAGAACCTGACCTTCGACTGCGTCGACGCCCTCCGCGTGGCCCGGTTCTGGGCGGCCGCCCTCGGCTCCGACGTCGACGAGGACTCCACCTCCGAGCGCGCCTACGTCGAAGCCCCCGCCTGGG
>DATABK010000130.1:0-2093 GCA_036259695.1 Actinomycetes bacterium
CGGCCTGGAACAGGTCGGTGCGGTAGAACAGGCCGGTGGTCTCGCCGTCGTAGGGCAGGGCGAACATGCTGTTCTGGTAGACGGCGGTCTGCTTGAATCCGGCCACGTAGTCGTCGAGCTTGACCGCCTGACTGCCGGCGATGTAGCCGTCCAGGTTGACCAGGGCCCGGCGGGAGGCGAAGTCCTGGACGGCGCTCGAGTCCAGGAAGGCCGTGTCCGGAGCCGTTCCGCCCGCGACCTGGGTGGTCAGCTTCTGGGTGGCGCTGTCGGCGGGGACGTTCTGGAACTTGATGGTGATGTTGGGGTGGGCCTTCTTGAAGTCGGCGGCCAGCTTCTTCATCTGGGGCGACTCCCCCACCCAGGACTGAAAGGTGACCGTGACCGGGCTGGTCGGCTCCTTGGGGGTGACCGGCTGGACGGTCTGGCCCGCCTGGCCGGCCTGGCTGTCCTGGTTGTTGGACTGGCCTCCGCCGACGCAGGCCGTGGCCACCAGCGCGACCACGGCGACCGCGGCGAGCGCGCGCACCCGGCGGGCGAGAACGACTGTCCGAGAATGCACCATGCCGGCCTCCCGTGGCCGTGGGCCGCAGCGTTGCGGTTCGCTGCTCCCACCAAACGAAGCAAACCGATTTGCCCCCACGGGGCGGAGCATGGCCCGCGCCCGGGTTGTCTGTCAAGATGCAGGCGCCATGAATCGGTTTGCACCCCACCTGCGGATCACCATCGCCGACGTCGCCCGGCACGCCGGCGTCTCCAAGACGACCGTCTCCCACGTGCTGTCCCGCAAGCGCCCGGTGTCCACGGTGACCAGGGCGAGGGTCGAGGAGGCGATCCGCGAGCTCGGCTACCGGCCTGACGGGGTGGCCCGCAGCCTGCGCACCCGCACCACCCACACCGTGGCCCTGATCATCCCCGACATCACCAACCCCTACTACCCGGCGGTGGCCAGGGGCCTGGAGGACGGCCTCGGCGGTTCGACCTACCGCAGCCTGATCTGCAACACCGACCGCCACCCCGAGCGCGAGGTCGAGTTCCTGGAGGACGTCTGCGACCGCGGCGTGGACGGCATCGTGCTCGACTCCTTCACCCTGTCCGGGGAGCGGCTGGCCGAGCTGGTTCCCCCGGGGGTGCCGCTGGTCCGGATCGGGGCCACGGTGATCGACGACCCCTGGTTCGACACCGTCCACGCCGACGACGAGCAGGGCGCCTTCGACGCCACCCTGCACCTGCTCCGCCGCCCCGGCCGGCGGGTGGCCATGATCCAGGGACCGCCCGGCGCTGGCGGCCGCCGCAACGAGGGCTACCTGCGGGCCCTGCGCACGGTGGGAGCGCCCGACCCGGAGCTGGTGCTGTCCGGGGAGTGGACCCGCCCGGGCGGGGCGGCGGCCATGCGGCGGCTGCTGGCCCTGCCCGACCCGCCCCAGGCGGTGTTCTGCGCCAACGACCTGATGGCCTTCGGGGCCCTGGACGCGGCCCGCGAGGCCCGCCTGGACGTCCCCGGCGACCTGGCCGTGGCCGGGTTCGACGACATCGAGGCCGCGGCCATGACCCACCCGCCGCTGACCACCGTGTCCAACCCGGCCTATGAGACCGGGCTGCTCGCCGGGACCCTGCTCAAGGAGCGCCTGCTCGGGGTCTACGCCGACGCGCCCCGGACGGTCACCCTGCCGTGCCGGCTGATCCGCCGGGCCACGGCCTGAGCGGCCGGCGCCGCGCCATGCCCCGGGTCCACCTGGACACCGACCTGGGGTCGGACACCGACGACCTGTGCGCCCTGGCCATGCTGCTGGGCTGGCCGGAGGCGACCGTGACCGGGGTGACGACCACGACCGACCCCGGCGGCCGGCGGGCCGGGATGACCGCCTGGGCACTGGGGCTGGCCGGCCGGGCCGAGGTGCCGGTGGCCGCGGGGGCGGAGGGGACGCTGGCCTCCCCGATGGTGCCGTTCGAGTTCCCCGACTACTGGCCGGAGCCGATCCGGCCCCGGCCGGCCCGGCCCGGGGCCGCCCTCGACCTGCTGGCCGCCGCCGCCGAGGCCGGCGCGATCATCGTGGCCGTCGGGCCCTGGACCAACCTGGCCCTGCTCGAGGCGG
>DATABK010000131.1:0-2301 GCA_036259695.1 Actinomycetes bacterium
ACGGTCAGTCCCCAGGCCGGCGATCCAGCCGCTGCAGGACTCCTGGTGCGGTCGCGGCACCCAGGACATCGGGCGGTCTCCCAGCGTGGGGATCTAGCTGTGTATGCGACCTGGTGCTCGGGCGGCCAGGGTGGGGATGGCGGCGACCTTGGCCGGGTCCAGCTGCTCCCAGAGGATCCCCTGGGGCCGTTGGGTGCGCCGGCAGGTGATGGCCTCCTCGCCGGCGACGATCAGATCCAGGCGGAAGTCGTGGCCGGTCTCGGGCAGCGGCTCCTCCAGTAGCTGGAGGGGGTGGACGGTGGTGGCGACGACGGTGCTGGTGCCGATCAGGCCGGCCTCGACCAGCAGTGCGAACTCCAGGTCGGAAAAGCCGCCGCCCTTGCCGACCCGGGCGCCGTCGCGGTTGACGGCCACGCTGCCGCAGACCACCAGGTCCACCGGTTGCAGCTCGGCCACGGCGACTGGCCGCCCGGCCCGGGCCGACCCGGTGATGGAGGCGGCGCGGCGGGGTGGGACCTCCAGCTCAGCCGGGTCGAGCCGGATGAAGGGATGCTCGGCGGCCAGGCGGGGGACGGCCATGTACAGCAGCTTGCCGTCGGCCAGGGCGCGTGCCCGAACCGGGAGCTGGGGGGCGTCCGGGTTGGCCTTGACCACCTGGGCGGTCCGCCAGGGCGGGAGCGAGGCCAGCTGGGCGGCGGCTGCCGGCGCGCCGGCGAAGTTGGGGATCCGTCCGGTGGCGCCGGGGAAGCGGGCCACCCGCTCGCGCTCCAGCAGGGCCCAGACGCGCTCGCGGACCGCCTGCTTGGCCCGGGCCGCCTGCTCCAGGCTCGCGGTAGGTTTGTCCACGAGGGGAACCTAGCCGATCGGCATGGGGGCCGCGAGGCGACCGGACCGTTGGGAGCGGTGGGGATGGCGCGGATCGACGGCTATGAGTTCGGGCGGATCGTTGTCGACGGCCGCGAGGAGACCAGGGACCTCATCGTCCTGCCCAGCCGGGTGGTGCGCGACTGGTGGCGCCAGGACGGCCATGGGCTGGTCTTGGACGACCTCGCCGAGGTCCTGGAGGAGCTCCCCTCCCACCTAGTCGTGGGGACCGGCGCCGACGGCCGCCTGCGGCCTGATCCCGACGCGATCCGCCAGCTCCAGGATCGGGGCGTGACCGTGGAGGCGCTGCCCACCGGCCAGGCCGTGCGCCGCTTCGGTGAGCTGGACCCGGCGAGCGCCGCGGCCGCCCTCCACCTCACCTGCTAGCCAGGAGGTGCTGGACGCCAGCTACCGCACCGTACGGGCTGGCTCGTTGCTGTGTACCTTGCCCACATTGCAGCACGACGATTTCGGTGCCATCTGGCGGGAGGGGATCGATGCGGTACCGGCAACTGGGTGCGTCGGGGCTGCGGGTGTCGGCGCTGACCATGGGCACGATGACCTTCGGCGGCGGGGGCAGGTTCGCCAGCGTCGGCTCGACCGGACTGGAGGAGGCGCGCCGGCAGGTCGACCTCTGCCTGGAGGCCGGGGTCAACCTGATCGACACCGCCAACGTCTACTCGGAGGGGCTGTCGGAGGAGATCTGCGGGCAGGTCCTGGAAGGTCGCAGCGACCAGGTGCTGGTGGCGACCAAGGCCCGCATGCCGATGGGGGAGGGCCCCAACGACGCCGGGCTGTCCCGCCACCATCTCATCCGCGAGTGCGAGGCCAGCCTGCGGCGGCTGCGCACCGACTACATCGACCTGTACCAGGTGCACGAGTGGGATGGCCAGACGCCGCTGTCCGAGACCCTCCAGGCCCTGGACGACCTGGTCCGGGCGGGCAAGGTCCGGTATGTGGGCTGCTCGAACTATGCCGGCTGGCAGCTGATGAAGGCCCTCGGCGTGGCTGACCAGCACGGGCTGGGACGGTTCGTCAGCCAGCAGATCCACTACACCCTGCAGGCCCGCGAGGCTGAGTACGAGCTGGTGCCGATCGCCATCGATCAGGGCTTGGGGGTGCTGGTATGGAGCCCGCTGGCCGGCGGACTGCTGAGTGGCAAGTACCGGCGCGGCCAAGCCGGCCCGCAAGAGTCCCGGCTGCTGTCGGGCTGGGACGAGCCCCCGGTCCGCGACCCCGACAAGCTCTACGACCTCGTCGAGGTGCTGGTGGAGGTGGCCAAGGGCCGGGGTGCCTCCCCGGCCCAGGTCGCGCTGGCCTGGCTGCTGGAGCGGCCGGCGGTGACCTCGGTGATCATCGGCGCCCGCACCACCGAGCAGCTGGTCGACAACCTGGGCGCCGCCGAGCTGTCGCTGACCGCCGAGGAGCTGGCCCGGC
>DATABK010000132.1:0-1621 GCA_036259695.1 Actinomycetes bacterium
CCCAGCCGGCCGCTGGTGCGGCCGGCTGGGCCTCGGTCATCGCCGCCGGCGGGCGGACCGGCGACGGTCGGCCAGGGCGGTGCTGGCCGCCTGCCAGCCGGGGATGCCGCACACGCCGCCGCCGCCGTGGGTGGCCGAACTGGCCTGGTAGAGCCCGGCGATCGGGCTGCGGTAGTCGGCGTACCCGGGGGCCGGGCGCATGTGGAACAGCTGGTCGACCGAGAGCTCGCCGTGGAAGATGTTGCCCCCGACCAGCCCCCACTCCTGCTCCATCTGCCAGGGTCCGATGACCTCGCGGTGCAGGATCGCCCCCTTGAGGTTGGGGGCCAGCTCGGCGTAGCAGTCGATCATCCGGTCGGCGTAAGCCTCCAGCTCCTCGGTGTAGGGGGCCTCGGACCACTCGTGGGGGACCCACTGGGTGAACAGCGACATGACGTGGACGCCCTCGGGGGCCAGGGTCCTGTCGAACACCGTGGGGATGCAGCCGTCCGAGAACGGCCGGGTCGCCGCCCGGCCCTGCTTGGCGTCCTGGAACGCCTGCTCGATGTAGCCGACCGACAGGGCCATGGCGATCGCGCCGGTGTGGTGCTCGCCGACCTCGGTGCCGGGGTCGGCGGTGAAGTCGGGCAGCTCGCCGAGGGCGAGGTTGATCTTGACCACGCCGCTGCGGGACTTCCAGCGCTCGATGTCGGCCACGAAGTCGGGGGGCAGCTCGGCCCGGTCGACCTGCTCCAGGAAGGTCGTCCGGGGGTGGATGGCGGTGACCACGATCGGGGCGTGGAGCTCCTCACCGCCGGCCAGCACCACCCCGGTGGCCCGGCCGCCCGAGACCAGCACCCGCTCGACCCGGGCGCCGGTCCGGACGGTCGCCCCGAGCTCCACCGCCGAGCGCTCGATGGCGTCCGAGACCGCCCCCATGCCCCCCTCGGGAAAGCCCCAGCTGCCCAGATGGCCGTCGCCGACGTCGCCGATCGAGTGGTGGGCCATGACGTAGGCGGTGCCGGGGGCGTCGGGCCCGGCCCAGGTGCCGATGACCCCGTTGATGGCCAGGCTCGCCTTGACCTGCTCGGACTCGAACCAGTCGTCCAGCAGGTCGCTGACACTCATGGTCATGAGCCGGGTCACGTCACCGACGGTGCGGACGTCCAGGCCCTTGTACCGCCAGGCCAGCCGGAGCAGGTCGGCCAGGTCCGACGGCCGGCGTGAGCCGATCCTGGGCGGGACCCGGGTGAGCAGCGGCCCCAGGACCGCGGCCAGACCCTCCAGCCAGGCGTCCCAGCGGGGCATGGCCTCGGCGTCCTTCTTGGAGAACCTGGCGACCTGCTCGTGGTTGCGGCCGGCGTCGTCGTCGTACAGGGTCAGGGAGCGGCCGTCCGGCCAGGCCTGGTAGGCCGGGCCCATGGGGTACAGCTTGTAGCCGTGCCGCTCCAGGTCGAGCTCGCGGATGATCGAGGGCGGCATGAGGCTCATCACGTACGACAGCCGGGTCACCTTGATCTCGGGCGCCTCCGGCCAGGGGGCGTCGGTGGCGGCCGCCCCACCGGTCTTGTCCCTGGCCTCCAGCACCGCCACCCGGGCCCCGGCCCGGGCCAGGTAGGCTCCCGCCACCAGCCCGTTGTGG
>DATABK010000133.1:0-6950 GCA_036259695.1 Actinomycetes bacterium
TCATGGGGACCGGCGGGGCGGCCAGCCTGGAGGCGCTGGAGCAGGCCCTGGCCGCCTCCGGGACCGAGCTGACCACCGTGGCCCTGCGCCGGACCAGCCCCCAGGCCAGAGGCTCGATCCTGGACGTCCTGCGGCGGGTCGGGTGCCGGCTGCTGCCCAACACCGCCGGGTGCTTCACCGCCCGCGACGCCGTCCGCACGGCCAAGCTGGCCCGGGAGGCCTTCGAGACCGACTGGATCAAGCTCGAGGTCATCGGCGACGACCGCACCCTGCTCCCGGACGCGGTCGAGCTCCGCGACGCCGCCGAGACCCTGGTCGACGACGGCTTCACCGTGCTCGCCTACACCAACGACGACCCGGTCCTGGCCCGCCACCTGGCCGAGCTCGGCTGCGCCGCGGTCATGCCGCTGGGGTCGCCGATCGGGTCCGGCATGGGCATCACCAACCCCTACAACCTGCGCATCATCATCGAGCAGGCGACCGTCCCGGTGGTCCTGGACGCCGGGGTCGGGACCGCCTCGGACGCGGCCGTGGCCATGGAGCTCGGCTGCGACGCCGTCCTCCTGGCCAGCGCCGTCACCCGCGCCCAGGAACCGGCCCTGATGGCCGAGGCCATGCGCAAGGCCGTCGAGGCCGGCCGCCTCGCCCACCGGGCCGGTCGCATCCCCCGCCGTCTCTACGCCCAGGCCTCCACCCCCACCGACGGCGTCCCCGACCTCTCGGACCGCCCCGCCACCGGCACCCGCGACCCCGAGGGCGAGCCCCGGCAACCCGGCCAGCTGGGCGGCGAGCGGGTCGCAGTCGCGGAGTAGGGGCGGGGCCGTGGTGGCCGGGCGGAGGCCCGAGCCGCCGGCGCGCTGGCGCCGGGAACGGCTGGCCGCCTCCCGGTTGTACCTGTGCACGCCGATCCGGCCCGACCTGGCCGGGTTCGCCGACGCCGTCCTGGGCGCGGGGGTGGACCTGATCCAGCTCCGGGACAAGCAGGCCGAGGCCGGCCCGCTGCTGGAGGCGGCGGCCGTCCTCCGCGGGGCCGCCGACCGGCACGGTGCCCTGTTCGCGGTCAACGACCGGGCCGACATCGCCCTGGCCGCCGGGGCCGACGTGCTCCATCTCGGCCAGGACGACCTGCCGCTGTCCTGGGCCCGCCGCATCCTCGGCGACCACGTCCTCCTCGGCCGCTCGACCCACGACCCCGACCAGGCCGCCCGGGCCGCCGCCGAGCCCTGGGACTACCTGGTCGCCGGCCCGGTCTGGGCGACCGCCACCAAGCCCGGTCGCCCGGCCACCGGCACCTCCCTCCTCCGGGCCGTGGCCGCCCTCGACCCACCCCAGCCCTGGTTCGCCATCGGCGGCATCGACGGGACCAACCTCTCCCAGGTCACCGGCGCCGGCGCCACCCGCATCGTGGTCGTCCGCGCCATCACCGAAGCCCCCGACCCGGCCGGCGCCACCCGCGCCCTCCTCGAGCGACTCGACGGCCCCTGAGCACGGCGCCGTACGGGAGGTTGCCGGAGGCCCGGCGCGCCGCCGGTAAGAAGGGAACCGGCCGGTGCCTGGCGCGCCGGGCCTTCCGGCTGACCGCGGGGAACCCCAGCCCGACGCGGGCGCGAATCGCGAGGGGACCGGGGCTTCCCGCCGATCGGAGGTGGTGGGGGACCGGCCGGCGCGCGGTGTGCTGGGCGTCGCCTGCCGGTGGGGTGACGCCGGTTTGGGCCGCCAACCGGCGCTCGACCGGTCCCCGCGTCAGCTGGCCATGCGCCCCTCCAGGTACGCGGCCCAGTAGCGGGCCCGGTCGCGGTCGGGCGTTGGGACCCGGCGGTGGGAGCTGGCGTCGCGGAGAAGCCAGGCGATCGTCTGGAGGTCGGCGCACTCCATGTCCGGGTCGATCGCGGCCGACCAGTAGATGGCGGCGTCGCGAAGCTCCTCGGGCGTGCCCCGGCCCTGGCCGATCTCACGCAGCAGCTCCCCAACGGTGGCCGCATCGTCCGGACCGATCGTCGTTCTCATCAGCATCCGCCGGCTCCTCCCCTCTGTGCGTTCCGAGACCTCCACTGTTCGAACGTATGTTCGATCAGGAAGGGAGGGAAGTCAAGCCCGTTGGCGAAGTCTGTGGACAGCGAGCGCGACCGCGGCCAGGAGGGCGAGGATGGCTCCGGCGCCGGTGGCCACGCGCTGGCGGTCCTGCCATGACCAGGCCGGCTGGGACCGGGCCGGCTGGGCCGGTGGGGTCGCCCCGACCCTGGCCAGGCCGGCCGAGGCCAGCGCCTCGGGGGCGGTCGGGCGGTGCCGCTCGACCGGCCGGGGCGAGGGCGCGAGGAGGGCGGCCACGCTGGCCGGCCGGACCGGGTCCGGCAGCCGCAGGCCGGTCCTGGACGAGCGGCCGCGGCCGAAGCCCCAGTCGAGCATCCTCCCGGCGTCGGCGGCGTTGTCGGGGCTGTGCAGGACCACCGCGATCAGGGTCCGCCCACCACGGGTGGCCGCGGCGGCCAGGCAGTGGCCGGCGTCGTCGGTGAACCCGGTCTTGACCCCGACGGCGCCCCGGTAGCCGAGCAGGAACCGCGAGCGGGCGGTCAGGCTGTGGCGGCGGCCGCTGGGGGTGACGAAGGCGGCGTGGCGCTTGCGAACGACCTTGGCCAGCCAGGGGTCCTGGAGCACGGCCCTGGCCAGGATGGCCAGGTCGAAGGCGGTCGAGCGGTGACCGGGGGCGTCCAGGCCGTGCGGGTTGCGCCAGGAGGATGCCCGCAGGCCGAGCCGGGCCGACTCGGCGTCCATGGCCCGGGCGAAGCGGGCCACCGACCTCCCGGCGGTCTCGGCCAGCATCACCGCGACGTCGTTGGCGGACACGATCATCAGGGCCTTGAGGGCCTGGTGGACGGTGAGCTTCTGACCGCGCTTCATGGCCAGGCGCCGCGCCGGCTGGGCGGCCGCCTTCCTGGAGGCGACCGTCACCGCGTCCAGGTCGAGACTGGCCCGCACGGCCAGGGCGGTCAGCATCTTGGTCAGACTGGCCGGCGCCGTCGCCGTCCGGCTCCTCCGCCCCCACAGCACCTCACCGGTCTGCGGGTCGACCAGGATCGCGTACCTGGCCCGAACCGCCCGCTCCCAGGCCTGAACGGTTGCCTGACCCGGCCCCTGACCCGGTGCCTGACCCGGCGCACGCCACAGCCCGAGCCCGCCGTGCTCGGCCCCCCGGAGGGGGACGGTGGCCGCCCGCGGGAACGGGTGGGCACGGTTGTCCACAGCCCCGGGCGCCGCGGCGGCCGCGCCCGCTGGGCCCACCCCCGGCGCCGCGACCAGCGCAATCAGGAGGACCAGGAGGAACCGGTACGGAACCGCGGGGCGTGTCGGCATGGGGCCGCAGTGTCCCACCGGGCGACGAGCCGGACAAGGACGTCGCTCCGGCTACGAACGGCCGGGCATCCACTAGAATCGTCCGGCGCCATTTCCCGTCACCGGAATCAGGAGCCTGCCAGCATGCGCGTCACCGTGATCGGCGCCGGCCATGTCGGCCTCGTCACCGCCGCCTGCCTCGCCCATGTCGGCCACGACGTGGTGGTCGACGACGACGACGTCAGCAAGCTGGACCTGATCCGCGAGGGCCGCTCGTGGTTCTACGAGCCCGGCCTCCAGGAGCTGCTGGGGGAGGTCGTCCGGGCGGGCCGGCTCCGGATCGCCCCGGACAAGGCCGAGGCGGTCGGCCACGGGACCGTGATCTTCGTCTGCGTCGGCACCCCGAGCCGCGGTGACGGCAGCCCCAACCTGGCCTATGTCGAGGCGGTGGCCCGGGAGGTGGCCCGCCACCTGCCCGAGGGCGAGTTCCGCCTGGTCTGCGAGAAGTCGACCGTGCCGGTCCAGACCGGCGACCGGGTCGCCCAGGTCATCGCCCGCGAGGCCAGGCCAGGGGCCGACTGGGAGGTCGCCTCCAACCCCGAGTTCCTGCGCGAGGGCTCGGCCGTGGTCGACACCCTCGACCCCGACCGGGTGGTCGTCGGCACCGACACCGAGCGGGGCCAGGCCACCCTGCGCGAGCTCTACACGCCGATCCTGGAGCGCTCGGGCGCGCCGTTCCTGGCCACCGACCGGGCCACCGCCGAGCTCATCAAGCACGCCTCCAACGCCTTCCTGGCCACCAAGATCAGCTTCATCAACTCGGTGGCCAGGGTGTGTGAGCGGTCGGGGGCCGACGTCGAGCTGGTCGCGCGGGGCATGGGCCTGGACCCGCGCATCGGCGTCCACTTCCTCAAGGCCGGCGCCGGCTACGGCGGCAGCTGCTTCCCCAAGGACGTGGCCGCCTTCGCCCACCGCTCCCGCGAGCTGGGGGTCGACTTCGGCATCCTCAACGAGGTGGCCAAGATCAACCACGAGGCCAGGCGGGCCGTGGTCGACAAGGTCCGCGACGCCCTCTGGCACCTGGACGGCAAGCGGATCGGGGTGCTCGGCCTGTCGTTCAAGCCCAACACCGACGACCTCCGCGAGGCCCCCTCGATCGACGTGGCCCGCGACCTGCTGGCCGACGGCGCCCAGGTGATCGCCTACGACCCGGTGGCCGGCCAGCAGGCGGCCCACCAGGTCCCCGGCCTGCAGCTGGCCGACAAGGCGGCCGAGGTCGCCGACGGCGCCCATGCCCTGGTCCTGATGACCGAGTGGGCCGAGTTCAGCGAGCTCGACCCCGCCGACCTCCGCGAACGCATGGCCTACCCGATCCTCATCGACGCCCGCAACGCCCTCGACGCCGAGGCGTTCGTGGCCGCCGGCTTCACCGTCGCCGGGGTCGGCCGCCCGGTCCGCTCGCGCGCCGACGGGAGCCGCTGACGTGCCAAGGGCTCTGATCACCGGCGGTGCCGGGTTCCTCGGGTCCCACCTGTGCCGGCGGCTGCTGGCCGAGGGCTGGGACGTCATCTGCATGGACAACTTCCTCACCGGCCGGGCCAGCAACGTCGACGACCTCGTCGGCGACCGGTTCCGGCTGCTGAACGTGAACGTCACCGACTACATCCACGTGCCCGGCCCACTCGACGCCGTGCTCCACTTCGCCTCGCCGGCCAGCCCGATCGACTACCTCAAGTACCCGATCCAGACCCTCAAGGTCGGCGCCCTCGGCACCCACCACGCCCTCGGCCTGGCCAAGGAGAAGCAGGCCCGGTTCCTGCTCGCCTCGACCAGCGAGGTCTACGGCGACCCCCAGGTCCACCCCCAGCCCGAGACCTACTGGGGCCACGTCAACCCCATCGGCCCCCGCGGCGTCTACGACGAGGCCAAGCGCTTCGCCGAGGCCCTGGCCATGGCCTACCACCGCAGCCACGGGGTCCAGGTCCGGATCGTGCGGATCTTAAACTCCATCCTCGCCGACGAGCAGGTCCTCTACGACGACGGCGCGGAACTTCGACGTGAACCGATCGAGGACCTGGCGAAGCGCCTGGGGGCGCGGCCCTTGCCTCCCGACTTCCGCGTTCCGGCCTTCGATCGGGATGGCCGGATGCGTGCGGCGGACACGTCGGCGCTGATCGCCCATCCGACGTCTGCTCGTTGCTACCAGGTCCACACCGCCTATGGCCGATCCATCAGGGTGACCGGCGACCACAGCCTCTTCGTGGAGGGGTTGGACGGTCGACCGGCCGCCCGGCTGGTCGACGAACTACGAGTGGGAGATCATGTGGCCGTGGCCGCCAGGGTCGAGGTGCCCGAACGCGACCGCCAGCAGGTCTCGATGGCGGAGGTGTGGGACGCCGCCGGCATGGACCCCTGGCGGTTGATCGTTCGGGCACCCGAGCTCGGCCCTGTCGTGTGGGAGCGCCGGCAGGAGGTCCTGGCCGCCATCATGCGCAACGACCCCAGAGACCTTCCCCACAAGCGCCGGATGCTGTGGGCGGAGGTGCTCAATCACCATCGGAGGAGTCAGTTGCCGCTGGGTGCGATCCGGGCCCTCGGCATCCCGATTCCCGACGGCGCGCGGGTGCGGCTCCGGACCTCGGGAGCGTCGGCCGAGTTGCCGGCCCGCATCCAGCTCACCGATGAGCTGCTCTGGCTCCTCGGGCTGTTCGTGGCCGAGGGCGGCCGGTACGAGCGCCCGCCGAAGAGCGCCTTCCTGCACGTCGCCTGCGACGCCGAGACGCTGCGTCGCGTTACCAAGATCATCGAGCGGGACCTTGGTGTCCACGTCGTCCAGGCCAAGGGCAGCGCCGCGCGCAGCCCCGCCATCTTCGTCCACTCCAAGCTGCTCCTGATGGTGCTCGACCATCTTGGCTTCGTGGCTGGTCGAAAGCGGTTGCCGGGCTGGGTTCTCGGCCTTCCGCTCTCGCGGCTCAAGTGGGTGCTGGAGGGCTACCGCGAGGGCGACGGCGTGCATTCGGGCAGGAAGCTCGATGCAGGGAAGCGGCACGAGTTCTCAACGGTGCATTGTGAGTTGAAGGACGATCTCATCGTGGCCTTCGCCCGGTTCGGGCTGCTTCCTTCGGTGGGCCGCTACCAGTCGACCTTCAAGCAGCGCACCGGGGATCGCCGCTACCCGTTCTGGCGCCTCACCCTCTGCGACGTCCGGCCGTGGAGTCCGCTCGACTGGGACCGCGGGGTTGTCCAGCGGCTCAACGCCCGCCGGACGGGCGACCTCGTCTGGGCCCAGGTTACGGGGATCGACGAGGTGCCGGCCACACCGCTCGTGTACGACTTCTCCGTTCCTGGCCTCGAGAACTTCTGGGCCGGCACTGGCGTGATGGCCCACAACACCTACGGACCCTCGATGCGGGTCGACGACGGCCGCGCCTTCTGCACCTTTGCCGTGCAGGCCTTGCGGGGGGAGCCGCTGACCGTGCACGGGGACGGGAGTCAGACCCGGTCGTTGTGCTATGTCGACGACCTGATCGAGGGGATCTGGCGGCTGCTCGGAAGTGACCTGGTGGGGCCGGTGAACCTGGGGAACCCGGAGGAGGTGACGATCCTGGAGCTGGCCCGGA
>DATABK010000134.1:0-1610 GCA_036259695.1 Actinomycetes bacterium
CGTTGTCGATCGGGTTGAGGCCGGCGGCCTTCACCCGGATCAGGACGGTGCCCTCGGTGGGCTGGGGGGTGGGGATGTCGGCGAGCTGGGGCTGCTCACCGGCGGCGGGAACGTGCAGTGCGCGCATGGCGGGGACTCCTGATGGTGGTTGGCGTGGACATGCAGTCCGGCGCCGACGGCCGGAACAGAAGGGGGTGGCGTTCGCTGGTCACCGGTGAGGTGACCGCCGCTGGGCTCAGAAGGCGTACGGGCCGAACCGGCCCCAGGCCACGAACGCGGCCAGGGCGAGCAGCACGAGGTTGACGACGATCATCTGCGGCTCCTTGCGGCGGGCGTGCGTGATCGCCGCGCCGAGCATCACCAGGGCCAGGCCGGTGGCGGCGATCGGCACCAGGATCGGGACGATGTCCAGGGCGGCAGGCAGGATCAGGCCGAGCGCGCCGAGCACCTCGAGTGCGCCGATGCCCTTCACTGCCCCGTCGCTGAAGTCCTCGGTCCAGGCCATGCCGGAGTCGGCCAGCTTCTTCTTCGGCTGGCTGAGCTTCATCAGCCCCGAGGCGAGGAAGGCCGCGGCCAAGACACCGGCGACGATCCACAAGACGATGTTCACGTTCTGGCTCCTCACATGCTTTACTTGACGACGCAAGTGACTCTAGGGCCGGATACTTGCGCTGTCAAGTTATCGGCGAAGGTTATTCGCTTGTGTCGTCAAGCGAGGAGGATGGTTGTGGAGCCAGAGAAGGAGCCGCGGTGGCTGACCGCGGAGGAGCAGCAGACCTGGCTGGCGGTGTCCGCCATGGTCACCTGGTTGCCCGATGCGCTGGATGCGCAGTTGCAGCGCGACGCGGGTATGAGCCACTTCGAGTACCAGGTGATGGCGATGCTCTCCATGTCCCCGCAGCGCACGCGGCGGATGAAGGAGGTCGCCGCGCTGGCCAACGGCTCGCTCACCCGGCTCTCCCGGACCGTCGACCGGCTGGAGGCACGGGGCTGGGTGACCCGCCGGCCCGACCCCGAGGACGGCCGCTCGACCCTGGCGGTCCTCACCGACGCCGGCTGGGACAAGGTGGTCGCCACGGCCCCCGACCACGTGTCGGAGGTCCGCCGCCTGGTGTTCGACCCACTGACCGCGACCCAGGTGCGCCATCTCCGGGAGATCGCCACCCGGATCAGGGAGGTCGTCCAGCCCGAGGGCTGTCTGCCGATCCTGCCCACCCCGGACACCCGCTGATCCGGCGAGCAGGACTCTCCGCCGGGACGCCGCCGTTCCCGGCTGCGCGAACTGGCTCGCGCGATGGTCGAAGACTTCCATGGGTTACGACGCCGCACCCTCCAGCGCCGCCACGCGGCGACGAGGTCCCTGGCGTGACGGCCTCTGGAATGCGACCCATCCGGACGCGGGCCCTATGGGTCAGCGACGAGCTGCGGCGGTGCCGTCCGCGAATCGCCGCCGCTGGGTGACCGCTTGCAGGTTCCGACCCCGAGCACCACTGACGTCAGGGAGGAATGGAGGGGCGTGCAACCACCTCCGGCTGTCCCGCAGTGTGCGGTGCACGCCAACTATGTCGGCCAGGAGTGATACCGATTCCCGCCCTGCAGGGCGGTGGGCA
>DATABK010000135.1:0-5657 GCA_036259695.1 Actinomycetes bacterium
CAAGGGCGGTGCTGCCGATCGTCGAGCGGGCCGAGCTCGCCGACGCCGGCCATTACGACGGCGTGCCCGACGCCACCCTGGCCATGGCCACCGACGAGCGGATCCACGCCCGGGTCCTGGCCGGGCTGACCCCGGCCTCGGTCCGGGGCGGCGGGATCATGCGCGGGGAGCGCTGGCACCGCGGGGACGCCTCGGGCTCGCTGCGGGCAGCCATCTTCGGCGTCAACGACGGCCTGGTCTCGAACCTGGCCCTGGTCATGGGCGTGACCGGCGGGACCGGGGACCGCCGGCTGATCCTGCTCGCCGGCGTGGCCGGGCTGCTGGCGGGCGCGTTCTCGATGGGCGCCGGCGAGTACATCTCGGTGACCTCCCAGCGGGAGCTGTTCCGGCGCGAGCTCGCCCTCGAGGCCGAGGAGATCGAGGCCATGCCCGACGAGGAGGCCAACGAGCTCGCCCTCATCTACCGGGCCAAGGGCGTCGGCCGCGAGGAGGCCGAGGCGATGGCGGCCCGGATCATGCGCGACCGCACCACCGCCCTTGACACCATGGCCCGCGAGGAGCTGGGCCTCAACCCCGACGAGCTGGGGTCGCCCTGGGGCGTGGCCGCCTCCAGCTTCGTGTCGTTCGCGGCCGGGGCGGCCGTGCCCGTCCTGCCCTGGCTGGTCGCCTCGGGCGGGGCCGGGCTGGCCGTCTCCCTGGCGCTCTCGGTTCTCGCCCTGTTCCTGGTCGGCGCCGGCATCAGCCTGCTCACCGGCCGCCCTCTCCTCCAGTCCGGGGCCAGGCAGCTGCTGGTTGGTGGGCTGGCCGCCGCGGCCACCTTCGGGATCGGCCGCCTTATCGGTGTGAGCGTCAGTTGACCGAGACCGCTATGACCAACGGCGAGCTGCGGCGGGTGCTGCTGCTCGGCCCCCCGGGTGCCGGCAAGGGCACCCTGGCCCCCCATCTGTCCGAGCTGCTCGGCGTGCCCCATGTCTCGTCCGGGCAGCTGCTACGGGCCTCGGCCGCCGAGGGCGACCCGCACCGCATCGCCGAGCAGGTGGTACGGGGGCATCCCGTGCCCGACCGGGTCGCCCTCCAGGTGATCGGCGCCCACCTCGGCCCCGGGTTCATTCTCGACGGCTTTCCCCGCAACGTCCGCCAGGCGGTCGAGCTCGACCGGCTGCTGGCCCTCGACGGCCGCGACGTCCAGCTGGTGCTGGAGCTGGTCGTCCCCGACGAGGTCGCCTCGGCCCGGCTGTCGCGGCTGGCCCGGATGGAGAGCCGCAGCGACGACAGCCCGGACACGGTGGCGGCCCGGCTGGTCACCTACCGGCGCGAGGCCGGGCCGCTGCTGGCCCACTACGTCGGCCGGGTCCGCCGGGTCAGCGCCTCCGGCGACGTGGAGGAGGTGTTCCTCCGGGCCGAGCGGGCCCTGGCCTCGCGCCCCCGGACCACCTCGGGCTGAGCCCGGCCCGGGCGACCGGCCCTCAGCGGGCCCGCAGGAGCTTGCGCTCGAGCACGGTGGCGACCGACAGGGTCCGGTAGCCGGCCCGGTCGAACAGGACCACCATCCGGTCGCCGTCATAGCGCAGCACCCGGCCCGGTCCCCAGCTCCTGTGCCGCACCCGGGCGCCGACCGCGAACGGGAGGTCGTCGGGGTCGGGCCGGGGCCCGCCGGCCAGGCCGGCGTGGCAGTTGTCGCAGGCCCCGCAGGGCGGCTCGAACGGCTCCCCGAAGTAGGTGAGCAGCAGCTCGCGGCGGCAGGCGTCGTCCTCG
Source organism: Actinomycetes bacterium (assembly GCA_036259695.1). Classification (GTDB taxonomy): domain Bacteria; phylum Actinomycetota; class CALGFH01; order CALGFH01; family CALGFH01; genus CALGFH01. The sequence goes on from DATABK010000135.1 coordinate 1,756, forward strand.
GCGTAGCCGCGCAGCATCTCGATGCGGGACTGCTCGACCCGGCGGTGGTCCTCCTCGAGGGCGGCCGCGGCCTCGGGTGTCCCGGCCCGCTCGAGCAGGTTGACGGCGGCCTCCAGCTTGGTCTTGGACAGGCCGGTGGCCTGGCGGAGCTCGTCCTTGCCCGGCTTGCCGTCCCGTCCGCCGCCGCGCTCCAGGGCCCGGGCCACCTGCTCCAGCTGGTCGACGCCGAGCTGGGCGCCTCCGGCGAAGAAGCGGCGCAGACCCAGGTCCTCGGGCCGGAAGTACAGCACGGCCTCGGCGGGGCGGCCGTCCCGGCCGGCGCGGCCCAGCTCCTGGTGGTAGGCGTCCAGGGACTCGGGGGCGTCGGCGTGGAACACGAAGCGGACGTCCGGCTTGTCGATCCCCATGCCGAAGGCGGTGGTGGCGACGATCACCGTGTCGCCGTCGGCCATGAACACCTCCTGGGCGGCCCGGCGGTCGGCCGCCCGGAGCCCGGCGTGGTAGGCCACCGCGGCCACCCCGGCGCCGGCCAGCCGCTCGGCCAGCGCCTCGGTCCTGGCCCTGGTGGCGGCGTAGACGATCCCGGACCGGTCCTCGCCGGCGACCACCCGCTCGACCAGGGCGGCGTCCTTGGCGTCGGCGTCGGAGAACCGCTCCACGGCCAGGCTGATGTTGGGGCGGTCGAAGCCGCGGACCACCACCGCCGGGTCGCGCAGGCCGAGGCGCTCGGTGATCTCGCGGCGCACGGGCGGGGCCGCGGTGGCGGTCAGGGCCACAGCCTGCGGCCGCCCGATCGCCTCCAGCATCGCCCCCAGCTGGGCGTACTCAGGCCGGAAGTCATGGCCCCAGGCGCTGATGCAGTGGGCCTCGTCCACCACCAGCAGCGACGGCTTGGCCGCGACGACGTGTTCGAGGGTGTCGGGGTTGGCCAGCTGCTCGGGAGCCAGGAACAGGAACTCGAGGTCGCCCTGGGCGAAGTCCTCGATGGTCTGGCGGCGCTCGCCGGCCGGGAGGGTGGCGTTGGCCTGGGCCGCGCCGGCCAATCGGCGCCGGGCGATCGCCTCCACCTGGTCGCGCTGGAGGGCGACCAGCGGCGACACCACCACCGTCGGCCCCGGGAGCTCGAGGGCGGCCAGCTGGTAGATGGCCGACTTGCCCGACCCGGTGGGCATGACGGCGAGCACGTCACGCCCGTCCAGGAGGGCCCGCACGGCCTCGCGCTGCCCGGGGCGCAGCCGCCGGAAGCCGAGCGCCGAGCGGGCCAGGGCGAGGATGGGGTCGCGGGCCATGGGCCTGGGGCACCCCGCCAAGGCCCGCTCTTAACCAACCTGGTTTCGCTACCTCCGGGCCGGGACGCGGTCGAGCCGGGCCGCGGTGGCCACCAGGACGAGCCCGAGGCCGAGGGCGGCGGTGCCGGCCAGCAGCAGCGACGTGTTCCGGGAGGGGCCGGTGAAGGGCAGGTTGCACATGGCCGCGCCCTTGGCCATCACGTGGTCGGCGAAGGCGACCTTGCCGCCGTCCGGCCCGGTGACGGTCAGGCGGATGCTCAGCACCTTGTTCAGGCGGGCCGGCAGCTTGGCCATGAACTCGCCCTTGGCCGAGGTCCGCACCGTCTGCCCGGCCAGGGTGCCGCCGGTGTCCTTGTTGGTCAGGGTGAGCTGCATGGCGGTGCTCTTGGGCAGGCCCTTGCCCATGGCGGTGATGCTGGTGCAGGTCATGTCGTGCAGTCCGACGTGCTGCTTGGACTCGGCGGCGGAGACGGCCGCGGGCAGCGACAGGGCCGCCGCCAGGCCGAGGACCGCCAAGATCCGGCACAGGCGCATGCTGGATGTCCTTTCGGTGAGGAGGGGAGCGGAGGCGTCAGTGGACCGACATCGACGTGGAGCTGGCCCGGACGGCCAGGTCGTCCAACAGCAGGTTGGTCCCGCTGGCGAGGGTGGGGGCGAGGAGCTCCATGGCCAGGGTGGCGCCCGGCCGGTGGGTGTCGTGGGAGACGTCGAGGCGCCGCCACGTCCCGGCCGGGGCGACCGCGCCCACCGTGTCGACCGCGAACCGCTTGCCGCCGCGCAGCTCGAACAGGTTGACCTGGACCTCGACCCCGGGGCGGCTGGCCCGGAACCAGACGGTGGCCTCATACCGCTTGTCCGCCTTCAGGCTGGCCACCTCGGCGTGGAGGGCGCCCGGCTGCTTCGACGACCCGCGGGTCATGCGCAGGCCCCAGTCGCCGCTGCGGCCCTCCTCGACGCGTTCCAGGCCGGCCTTGCCAACGGCCGTCCAGCCGTTGAGGCCGGACTCGAACCCGGCGTCGGCGAGCAGGTTGCCGTCGTCGGGCTCCGGGGCCGGGCGGCTGGCCGGGCTCGGGACGGTGGCCGCGGCCCTGGTGGTCGTCGGGGCCGGCGGCAGCAGGTTGGGGAGGCGGGCCGCGCTGGACTCGGGCCGCTCGACCAGGGAGCCGATCAGGATGGCGGTGGTGAGGCCGATGGCCACCAGGGCCAGGATGGACTCCACCAGCAGGTGGTCCCGGGCCCGGGGCCGGGTCCGCTGAGGCGGGGCGAGGTGGCGAGGCGGGGTCCGCTGCATGCCCGAAACCTCCCAGCCGGCGCTAACGCCCCGGTAACGCCGGGAAAGGTGGTGGGAATCAGGCGCCGGGTGGCCGCAGCGCCGCGTCCAGGAAGCTGCGGGCGGCCGTTCGCTGCTCCTCGGCCTGGGCGGTGGCGCCGGCGTTCTCGAGCAGGCGGGCGGCGGCCAGGCGGGCGTCGGCCTCGTCGGGAAGGGAGCCGATGCCGGCGTAGAGGTCGGCGGCCGCCACGGGGTCGCCGGCGGCCAGGGCCCGGGCGGCCGCCAGCCAGGGCGATGGTGGGATGTCGAGGCGGTCCAGGGCCTCGGCCGGGATGCCCAGCTCGGCCATGACCAGGCCCAGGTCGGCACCCAGGTCGGGCACGAGCACCCCGCCGCCCAGCCCGTCCAGCAGGGCGCCGGCCATCTCGGCCGCCTCGTCCCGGCGGCCGGCGGCCAGCAGCGCCCTGGCCAGGAAGGCCCGGGTCGGCTGGAGGTCCTGGGGGTCGCGGGCCTGCACGGCCAGGGCGTGGGCGGCCTCGGCGTCGGCCAGGGCCTCGCCGACTCGCGCCCCGGCCAGCCGGATCCGCCCCCGCCACAGCCGGCACTCCCACTCCAGGTAGTGCTGCTCGTCGGCGGCCAGGAGGTCGTCGACGACGGCCACGACCTCGGTCCAGCGGCCGGTCCAGTAGTGCTCGGCGACCCGCTGGAGCTCGATCGAGCGCCGCCAGCGCCGCGACCCGAACCGCTCGGCCTGCCGGGTCCCGGCGGCCAGGGCGGCGAAGGACCGTTCCAGGTCCCCCATGGTGGCCGCCGCCCACCCGAGGTTGAGCTGCCAGAGCGTCCCGCCGGGCGTGCCCAGCTCCTCGAACCGGGCGATGGCCGCCTCCAGGTCGTCCAGCCCGCCGGGGTCGCCGGCCTCGACCCTGGCCGTGCCGATGGCGCCCAGGGCGTCCGCCTCCAGGTCGGGCAGTCCCAGTTCGCGGGCCATGGCCAGCACCTCCCGGCCCACGGCCAGCCCCTCGGCGTGCCGGCTGGCCACCACCAGGTGCATCATCGCGCCCCGGAGCACGGCCGCCTTGGTGGCCGAGGGCGGCGCCCCGGCGACCAGCTCGAGCGCCCGGTCGGTGTGGGCCTCCCGGTCCTCGCCCCGCCCCTGGAGGAAGGCGAGCTCGCCCAGGAGCATCTCGGCCTCGGCCGCGGCCACCGGCTCGCCCCCGGCCAGCAACGCCGTCCGGGCAGCGGTCAGCTCCTCCCGGCCGGCCATCTCGCCCCGGCAGCGGGCCCGGCCGAGGCGGAGCAGGAGCGGGCCGCGGGCCGGGTCGCCCTCGGGGCAGAGCTCCAGC
>DATABK010000136.1:0-18745 GCA_036259695.1 Actinomycetes bacterium
CCGCACCCCGAGCCCGGGCGCGGTCGGCAGCGCGAAGCAGCCGTCGGCCTCCTCGACCCGGGGGGCGCCGTCGACCAGCTCGGCCACCCACGGGTCGGCGAAGTCGTTGAAGTGCTCGAGCACCTTGTAGTTGCTGGTGGCGACGGCCAGGTGGAGGTTGGCCGCGGTGCCGACGGGACCGCAGACGTTGTGGGGGGCCAGCAGCAGGTCGTAGGCGCCGGCCCAGCCGGCCAGCTTGCGCAGCCCGGTGAACCCGCCGAAGTGGGTGAGGTCGGCCTGGACGATGTCGACCAGCCCGCCCTCGAACAGCTCCCGGAACTCGGGCAGCACGTGGAGGCGCTCCCCGGTGGCCAGCGGCAGCCAGGTCCCGGCCCGGACCTGGCGGAGCCCGGCCGGGTTGTAGGGGGGCACCGGCTCCTCGATCCAGGCCGGCCCGAACCGCTCCAGGGCCCGGGCCACCCGGACGGCGGTGGCCGCGGTGAAGCGGCCGTGCATCTCCACCATCAGCTCGGTCGCGGGCCCGACGGCGTCGCGGACGGCGGCCAGAATGTCCACCGCCAGCGCCAGCTCGCCGTGGCCGAGCTCGGCGGTGGCGGCCCCGAAGGGGTCGATCTTGAGGCCCCGGTAGCCGCGCCCGACCACCTCGGCGGCCAGCGCGGCCACCGTCTCGGGGTCGCGGTCGCCCTGGTACCAGCCGTTGGCGTAGGCCGGGACCCGGTCCCGGAAGCGGCCGCCCAGCAGCCGCCAGACCGGCTCACCGGTGGCCTGGCCCATGAGGTCGTGGCAGGCGACGTCGATCGAGGCCAGCGCCGTCTGGTTGACCTCCCCGGCCCGGCCGTACTCGGCCCACTGGGCCTGCCAGGCGAGCCGCTCGAGGTCGAAGGGGTCCATGCCGATCACGTAGCGCTGGGCCAGCTCGTCGATGCAGGCCAGCAGGGTGCTGGTCTTGTTGACCATGCGGGCCTCGCCGACCCCCCGGAGCCCGTCGTCGGTGACCAGCTCGACGAAGGTCAGCTCCCGCCACGGGGTGCCGACGACCACCGTCTCGACGGCGACGACCTTCACCGTGCCTCCATCACGCCGACGCCTCCTGGCCCGGCACGCCAGGGCCGACGTCGCCCTGGAGGCCGGTGAGGGTGAAGGCGGCCCGCAGGTCCCGCGCCGTCTGCTCCAGGTGGGCCAGCATCGCCGCCGCCGCACCGGCGGCGTCGCGGGCCTTGACCCGGTCGAGGATCCGGGCGTGCTGCTCGATCACGTCCTCGACGGTCCCGCCGCGGGCCAGGTGGCCGCGCATGCTCCGCATCCGGCTGGCTCGCAGAGGTTCCTCCATGGCCTCGATCAGGAAGCTGAGCAGCTGGTTGCCGGCGCCGGCGGCCAGGCTGGCGTGGAAGCTGATGTCGGTCTCGTGGAGGGCCACCGGGTCGTCGGCGGCCTCCCGCATGGCGGCCAGGGCCAGCTCCATGGCCGAGACGGCCGACCGGCCCGCCTGGCCGGCGGCCAGCGAGGCGATGTGCACCTCCAGGGCCCGGCGCACCTCCAGCAGGTCGAGCAGCTGGCGCGGGTCCCGTCGCACGGCGGCGGTGAAGAAGCTGCCGATCGGGGCCGCGCTGGGGTGGGCGACCGTGGCCCGCCGGCCGTGGCGCGTCTCGACCAGGCCGCGGGCCTGGAGCGACCGGACCGCCTCGCGGACGGTCAGCCGGCTCACGTCGAACTGGGCCGCCAGGTCGGCCTCGGACGGAAGCTCGGCCCCGGGCTCCAGCTCGGTGAGGACCAGGTCCTCCAGGCGTTGCACCACCGCCTCGGTGATGCTCGAGGTCGTTCGGGGGACGCCGGCGCCGGCGTCGTCAGCAGAAGGTTCCATGGGCGGAAGCATGCGCTAGATCAGCACACAAGGCAATTACTTATCAGATGAGTTGTGCCCAGCAGCGCCATCTGACCCCTTATCAATGGACATCTGCATCGAAGTCGGTCGTCAGGTCATCTGATACCTGTTACGCTCCACCCCTGATGAACGACCGCCCCATGGCCGAGGCCCGCCGCCACCTGTCGCGGCTGGGCCTGCCCGACCGGGACCTCGGCGAGCTGCCGGACTCGGCCAAGCGGTTCCGGGACGGGGCCCAGTACCGCGTCGAGATCCCCTCGGTCGAGGGGCCCGAGGCGTTCCGCGCCGTGGTCGACGAGGCCAAGGAACGCGACCTGCGGGTCCACCGGATCAGCCAGGGCAGCGGCATGATGCTGCTCACCGACGACGACATCGCCGAGATGCTCGCCCTCGGCCGTGACCAGGCCATCGAGGTCTGCCTGTTCGTCGGGCCCCGGGCCGCCTGGGACGTCGGCGTGCAGGCCACCAGCCCCGCCGGCCGGGTCGCCGCCGGCAGCCTGCGCGGGGCCGACCAGCTCGTCTACGGCGTGGAGGACGTGCTCCGGGGCTGCCGGCTGGGCGTCCGCAGCATCCTGGTCGCCGACACCGGCCAGCTCTGGGTGCTGGGCCGGATGAAGCGTACCGGCGACCTGCCAGACGACCTCGAGATCAAGGTCTCGATCTCCCTTCCGGTCACCAACCCGGCGACCGCCCGGCTGCTGGAGGACCTGGGCGCGACCACCATCAACCTTCCCGTCGACCTGTCGCTGGCCCAGATCGCCGCCATCCGGCAGGCCGTGGCCGTCCCGCTGGACCTCTACGTCGAGGGCGCCGACGACTTCGGCGGCGTCGTCCGCTACTACGAGGTGCCCGAGCTGGTCCGGGTCGCGGCGCCGATCCATCTCAAGTTCACCGTCCGCAACGCCCCCGGCATCTACCCGTCCGGCGGGCACCTGGCCGGCCTGGCCGTCGCCTCGGCACGCGAGCGGGTCCGGCGGGCCTCGATCGGCCTGGCCATGCTGCGACGCCACAGCCCCGGCGCCGTCGCCTCCCCCTAGCCTCCCGTCCACGCAGGAGACCGCCCGTGCCTTCGCATCTCGACATGAATTCGAATGCATGCCATCGTATGCACGCTGCGCAACCCGACATGGAGGATCGTGGGATGAGGAGCCGTCTCAGGTGGCCCGTTCTGCTGGTCGCGGCGACACTGATGCTCGCCGCCTGCAGCCAGGGGACCGACGACACGCCGTCCACCGCCGCCCAGGCCCCGACCGCCACCACCAGCTGTGCCAGCAACGGCGAGCTCACCATGTGGGAGCGCTCGGGCGGCAACAAGCAGATGGTCGACCTGCTGGTCGCGGCCTGGAACAAGAAGAACCCCAACTGCAAGATCAAGCTCACCTACATCCCGCACACCGAGATGGTGGGCAAGATCGCCCAGGGCATCGCGTCGGGCGAGGTGCCCGACCTGATGGGCATGGACCTCATCTACGCCCCCCAGTTCGAGAAGGCGCAGCAGCTGGTCGACCTGACCGACCGGATCGGCAGCTGGCCCGAGCTGAAGACCGCCAGCAAGGGGCACATGACCGTCGCCACCTTCGAGGACCGGCTCTACGGGGTCCCGCTGTACGCGGACGTGTCGGCCCTCTTCTACAACAAGGACCTGTTCAGGAAGGCCGGGCTCGACCCCGACAAGCCGCCGACCAGCCTGGCCGAGCTGCGGGCCTACGCCGACAAGATCACCGCCCTCGGCGGCGACACCAAGGGCTACTACCTGCCGGGCAACTGCGCCGGGTGCAACATCTTCACCGTGGGGCCGCTGATGTGGGCCTCGGGGGCCAAGATCGAGGCCGCCGGCCCGGGTGACGAGCCCCTGGTCGGTGACGGGGTCAAGCAGGTCCTCCAGTTCACCCGGGACATGGTCAAGGCCGGCAACGTGCCCGAGGGCGCCCGGACCGAGAACGGTGAGACGTTCCACCTCCAGTTCGGGTCGGGCAAGATCGGGATGATGGGCACGGGCAACTTCAACATCACCCTGGCCCGCCAGCAGAACCCGAAGATGGACTTCGGCATCGCCCTGCTCCCGGGCATGGCCCCGAACTCCTCGGCCTCGTTCATCGGCGGCGACCTCGTGGTCGTGCCCAAGGGCAGCCAGCGGGTGGACGACGCCGTCAACGTGATGAAGTTCCTGCTCTCGGACGAGGTCCAGGTCGAGGTCTACGCCAAGGCCCTCAACCTCACCACCCGCACCGACATGGTCGAGAACAAGTACTTCAAGGCCGAGCCGCTGGTCCAGGACGTCGCCAAGGCCCTGGCCGTCGGCCGGACCCCGTACACGCTGACCTTCTTCGAGCAGATCAACTCGCCCCAGGGCCCGTGGCTCAAGATGCTTCAGCGCGCCTACTACAGCGACGACAATCTCGACACCGTGATCACCGACGCGAAGGCGGCGATGAAGAGCATCGCCAACGAGTAGGCACGGGACCGCCTTGTACCGGAGCCGGCGCAGCCAGCTGATCGGGTTCGCCTACCTCGCCCCGGCACTGGTCTTCGTGCTCGTGTTCACCGCCTACCCGCTGGTCCAGATGGCCTGGATGTCGTTCCACAACTGGTCGCTGATCACCCCGGCCAGGTACGTGGGGCTCGACAACTACCGGCGGGCGTTCGCCGACGACCAGTTCTGGGTCTCGTTCGCCTTCACGCTCGAGTACACCGCGATCATCACGCCGGTCCTGATCGTCGGCGGCTACCTGCTGGCCCTGCTGACCTCGGAGAGCTCGCGCCTGCGCCGGATCACCCGGACCACCGTGTTCGTCCCCGTGGTGATCGGCCTGGGCGTGTCCAGCCTGCTCTGGTACTGGCTGTTCAGCGCTGACTTCGGCCTGGTCAACAAGGCGCTGGCCGACCTGGGGCTCATCTCCAAGCCGGTCCTCTGGCTGGGGGTGGACGCCGACCGGTCGAACCTGGCCATCATCGCCTCGGTCGTCTGGAAGGTCATCGGGTTCGGGATGATCCTGTTCGTCGGCGCCATCCAGGCCATCCCGAGGGAGATCACCGAGGCCAGCCTGGTCGACGGGGCCGGCTACTGGCAGCGGGTCACCCGGGTGATCCTGCCCCTGACCCTGCGCACGGTCCTGGTCGTGACCCTGGTGAGCGTCATCGGCTCGCTGCTGGCCTTCGACCAGTTCTACATCATGACCGCCGGGCAGCCGCAGAACGAGACCGCGACCTCGGTCTTCTACGTGTACCTGAACTCCTTCCCGTACCTGAAGCTGGGCTACGGGGCGGCGCTGTCGATGATCCTGGCCCTGACCATCCTGGTCTTCACCGTGGTCCAGCTGCTGCTGACCCGCCGGAGCCACGCGTGACCGCCACCGTGGAGCTGCGCCGGGCCCGGGCCACCGGCGCCCGGCTCCGCGCCCGCGCCGGCCGGTCCCGCTACCTGCTCGGCGCCACCTGCATCGCCATCGGCACGGTCATGCTCCTCCCGCTGGTCATGTCGGTGCTGGCGTCGGTGAAGCCGACGGCCGAGGCCGCCGCCTCGCCGCCCACCTACCTGCCCCACGGCCTGAGCCTGGACAGCTACGAACGGCTCTGGACCTACCAGCAGGGCCTCCCCACCTACCTGGCCAACAGCCTCGGCACGGCCCTGCTGACGATCGCCCTCACGCTGGCCCTGACCGTGCCGGCGGCCTACGCGCTGGCCCGGTTCCCCATCCCCGGCAAAGAGGTGATCTTCGTCTTCCTGCTGCTGGCCCTGATCGTCCCCTACCAGGCACTGCTGACGCCGATGTTCCTGATGTTCGCCCGGGTCGGCCTGACCAACACCCTGGTCGGCCTGGCCATCCTCCACACCGCCATCCAGCTTCCCTTCAGCCTCTACATCATGCGCAACAGCCTCAGCGCCGTTCCCCGCGAGCTGGAGGAGGCGGCTGTCACCGACGGCGCCTCGTCCTGGCAGGTCCTGCTCAGGATCTGCATCCCGTCGGCCAAGCCGGCGATCGTCACCGTGGCCCTGTTCGCCTTCATCATGTCGTGGAACGAGTTCCTCGGCGCCCTGGTGCTGATGAGCCGGGGATCGAGCTTCACCTTGCCGCTGATCCTCGCCGCCGCCCGCACCGAGACCAGCCTGGGCGGCACCGACTGGGGGATGCTCCAGGCCGGCATCACCATCTCGATCATCCCCTGCGTGCTCGTCTACCTGCTCCTCCAGCGGTACTACGTGTCCGGCCTGATGAGCGGGGCGGTGAAATGAGCACCGACGCCGACGCCCGGCGGTCGGCGCCGACGGCGACGCCCCGGCGCCCGCTCGGCCCCTCGCAGGTCAGGATCCTCGGCGGGTTCCTGGCCGGACGTCAGCGGACCAACCGCGAGCGCACCCTCCCGCACGGCTTCGACCAGCTCCGCCATTTCGGAGCGCTGGGCAACCTCCGCTTGGCGGCCGGTGGGGACGGGCGGTACCAGGCGCTCACCGACACCTCGGGCGCGACCTTCCCCTTCCTGGACTCCGACGTCTACAAGTGGCTCGAGGCGGTGGGCTGGGAGCTCGGCCGGGCCGCCGACCCCGGGCTGGCGGCCGCCGCCGACCAGGCGATCGCCCTGCTGGCGGCGGCCCAGCGCCCCGACGGCTACCTCAACAGCTATGTCCAGGTGGTCAGGGGCGGGACGCCGCACACCGATCTCGCCTGGGGCCACGAGTTCTACTGCATCGGTCACCTGATCCAGGCGGCGGTGGCCTGGCACCGCGCGCTCGGCGACGACCGGCTCCTCGAGATCGCGGTCCGGGCCGCCGACCGGATCGACCGCGAGTTCGGGCCGACCGGCCGGGACGGGGTGGACGGGCACCCGGGGATCGAGATGGCGCTGGTCGAGCTGACCCGGGTCACGGGCGACCAACGCTACCTGGCCCTGGCGGCCCGGATGCTCGACCTGCGGGGCAAGGGGCTGCTCGGCCCGGGACGCTTCGGCGCCGCCTACTGGCAGGACCACCAGCCGGTCCGGGACGCCCTGACCGTGGCCGGCCACGCCGTCCGGCAGCTGTACCTCGACTGCGGCGCCGTCGACGTCGCCGTCGAGCTCGGCGACGAGTCGCTGCTCGCCGCCGTCGAGCGCCGCTGGCACGACCTGGTCCGCACCCGGACGTACCTGACCGGCGGGATGGGCAGCCGGCACCGCGACGAGTCCTTCGGCGACCCCTTCGAGCTCCCGCCGGACCGGGCCTATGCCGAGACCTGCGCCGCGATCGCCAGCGTCCTGCTCGGCTGGCGGCTGCTCCTGGCCACCGGCGAGGCGGGCTACGCGGACGCCATCGAGCGGGCCCTCTACAACGGCGTCCTGTCCGGGATCTCGCTGACCGGCACCCGGTTCTTCTACGTCAACCCGTTGCAGCGCCGGACCCACCACGCGTATGAGCCGCCGGGCCACGGCGAGCGCGCCCCCTGGTACCCGTGCGCGTGCTGCCCACCCAACCTGATGCGGCTGCTGAGCTCCTTGGAGCAGTACCTGGCGAGCAGCGACGACAGCGGGATCCAGCTCCATCAGTACGCCACCTGCGAGATCCAGGCCGAGGTCGCCGGCGGGGCCGCCCGGCTGTCGGTCCACACCGGCTACCCCTGGGACGGCCGGGTCACGGTCCGCGTCGTCGAGGCCCCCGACCGCCCGTGGACGCTGTCGCTGCGGGTGCCGCGATGGTGCCGGTCGGCGGTGCTCACCGGGCCCGGAGGGACCGGGCCCCGGACCGCCGACGCTGGCGCCGCCGAGCTGACCCGGCGGTGGAGGGCCGGGGACCGGGTCGTCCTCGAGCTCGACATGCCGGTCCGGGTGACCGAGCCCGACCCGCAGGTCGACGCCGTCCGCGGCTGCGTCGCCGGCTCCCGGCTCGGGTCCCCGTCCGGACCTCGGCGACGGCGTCGTCGGGATCACGGTTCCCGTGACCGGGCGACAGCCCGGCCTGTCGGCCGGCGCGATCCCCTACTTCGCCTGGGCCAACCGGGGGGCCGGGGCGATGCGGGTGTGGATCCCCTGCTGACCCTGGAGCACGTCAGGTCAGGGGCGGCGCGGTCGAGTCCCGGACGATCAGGACCGGCTTGAAGACCTCGAGGCTGGGCTCGCGCGGGGCGTCGGGGTCGCGGGCCAGGGCGATGGCCAGGGCGACGGCGTGGCCGACGATCTCCTGGATCGGCATCCGCAGCGTGGTCAGCGCGGGCACGGTGTGGCTGGAGATCAGGATGTCGTCGAAGCCGACCACCGACAGCCGGTCGGGGACGGTGGTGCCGAGGCTGTGGGCGGCGTGCAGGACCCCGACGGCCACCAGGTCGGTCGACGTGGCCACGGCCGTGGGCGGCTCGGGCAGGTCGAGCAGCCGCCGCAGCGCGGCATCGCCCCCGGCCAGGGTGTTGGGGCACCGCTCGAGGTAGCCGGAGGGGACGCCGCCGAACCGGTCGTGCATGAAGTCGACGTAGGCGTCCTCCCGCACCCGGTAGTCGACCAGCAGCTCGGCGCTCAGGAAGGCGATCCGCCGGTGCCCGAGGGACTCCAGGTGCTCGAGCCCGGCCCAGATCCCGGCCCGGTCGTCGCTGTCGGCGGTCGGGAACTCGAGCGGGCTGGTCCCCTGCCAGAGGCCGACCACGGGCACGCTGGAGCTCCGCAGCTCGGCCAGGAGCTGCGGCTGGACCTGGAGGTCGCCGAGCAGGACGATGGCGTCGGTGTGCCGGGTCTCGAGGACCGAGGTCAGCGAGATCGCCTCGTCGAGGCGCCCGTGGATGTGGCCGAGGACCACGTTGTAGCCATGCGCCATCGACTCGACCACCAGGGCTTCGATGGCCCCGGCGAAGAAGGGGTCGCTGAAGTCTCTGACCACGGCCCCGATCAGGTTCGTCGACGCCCCGCGCAGGCCGCGGGCCAGCGGGTTGGGCCGGTAGCCGAGCTCGCGCGCCGCCTGGATGACCCGCGCTCTGGTCTCGGGGGCGATCGGCACGCTGGTCGGGGCTCCGCTCAGCACCCGCGACACCGTGCTCTGGGAGACCTCGGCCACGGCCGCGATGTCGCGCATGGTCGCGGGAGGACGTCCCTTGGTGGTCGACATCTCGGCCAGCCTACATGAATACGATTGCACTCGGCTCAGTCAGGACGGCAGGACGCCCGGGAGCGGGCGGTAGGGCGTGGCCGCCGGCCCGGTGACGCCAGCGTCCAGGGCCAGCACCCGCCCGGCGGCCGGCTGGCTGGCCAGTGCCTCGGGTGACAGCTCGAAGCGGGCCGTGGTCACGATGAGCGTGCCGCGGCCCGGGCCGGCGAAGCAGCACGCGCTCGGCTGGGAGACCGGCAGGGGCACGGCCGAGAGCAGGCCGCCGTCGGGCGCGTACCGCCGGACCTCCCCGCCGCCCCACATCGCCACCCACAGGCAGCCCTCGTCGTCGACCCAGAGCCCGTCGGCGAACGCGGCGCCTTCATAGCGCACCAGGGTCCGCCGCCGCTCCAGGTTGCCGCCGGCGCCGTCGAAGTCGAACGCGTCCAGGGTCCCGGCCCCGGAGTCGGCGTAGTACATGGTTCCGCCGTCCGGGCTCCAGCCCAGGCCGTTGGAGATGGTGACCCCGTCGACCATGGCGGTCACCGTCCCGTCGAGGTCCATCCGGTACAAGGTGCCCGCCCCCGGGCTGGTGTCATAGGCCATGCTGCCGGCCCAGAAGCGGCCCTGGGGGTCGCAGGCGCCGTCGTTCATCCTGGTCCGGCCACCCTTGGCCGCCTCGGGCTCGTCCAGGACGGTGACCGTCCCGTCCTCGCCCACGTGGGCGAACCCCTGACCGGCGGCGGCGATCCAGCCCCGCCCGGCCCCGTCCACCGGCGCCACCGCCCCCAGGTGCCGGCCGACCTCGACCACGGCCACGGTGCGCAGGCGGCCGTCCTCCCACAGGCACCGGTGGAGGCGCCCGGCCGTGATGTCGACCCACAGCACCTCGCCGGTGCGGGGGTCGAGCCGCGGCCCCTCACCGAGCTCGGCCACTTCGTCGGAGACCAGCGTGACGTTCACGATGCCGCCATTCTCACCCCATCCGCCCCGATCGGGGTCGTCCTGGACGATGGCGTCGACCCTGAGCCTCGAAGTTGAACCGCGAGAACCAGGTTGTCGAGATTGAAGGTGCCAACCCTCACGTCCATCGGTCGCGATAGCCTCTGGGTGGACTCGCCGGATGGGATGGGAGGGATGGCCGCTGGACGCCGGGCGGATCGTGCTGGGCAACGCCGCCGTGCTCGACCCCGAGGCCGGGTCGCTGGCCGAGGGGCAGGCGGTGGTGGTGGAGGGCGGCCGGGTCGTGGAGGTCGCGCCGACCGCCGCGGTCAGGGCCGGGGACGCGACCGTCCTGGACGTCGGCGGCAGAACCGTCATGCCGGGGCTGATCGACGGCCACGTGCACGTGAACGCGGCCACCGCCGACCTGGGGGCGCTGGAGGAGTGGGCGCCGTCGTACCTGACGGCCAGGGCGGCCGGGATCCTGCGGGGGATGCTGGAGCGGGGGTTCACGACCGTCCGCGACGTGGCCGGGGCCGACTACGGGATCGCGGCCGCCGTCGACGAGGGGCTGCTGGCCGGGCCCCGGGTGATCTTCGGGGGCAAGGCGCTGTCCCAGACCGGCGGGCACGGCGACTCCCGGGGACCGGGGCGGGCCGTGCTCGACCAGCACCCCTGCGCCCCGACCCTCAGCGTGGTCGCCGACGGCGTGGCCGAGGTCCGCCGGGCGGCCCGGGAGCAGCTGCGGCGGGGCGCCCACCACGTCAAGGTCATGCTGTCGGGCGGGGTCGCCTCCCCCACCGACCGGATCGACTCGACCCAGTACTCGATCGAGGAGCTGCGGGCGGTGGTGGAGGAGGCCCGGGCGGCCAACCGCTACGTCACCGGGCACGCCTACACCGCGGCCGCGGTCAACCGGGGCCTGGAGGCCGGGGTCGGCTGCATCGAGCACGGCAACCTGATGGACGACTCCTCCATCGCCCTGTTCAAGCGGACCGGGGCGTTCTACGTGCCCACCCTGGCCACCTACGCCGCCCTGGCCGCCGAGGGGCTGGACCACGGCATGCCCGCCGACCAGCACGCCAAGGTCTACCAGGTCCTGGACGCCGGGCTGGGGGCGCTGGAGCTGGCCCACCGGGCCGGGCTGCCGATCGTCTACGGCACGGACCTGCTGGGCGGCATGCACCGCCGCCAGCTGACCGAGCTCACCATCCGCTCCGAGGTCCAGCCGGCGGCCGACGTCCTGCGCTCGGCGACCACCGTGGCCGCCCGCCTGCTCGGCCTGGAGGGCCAGGTCGGGGTGGTCGCCCCCGGGGCCTTCGCCGACCTGCTGGTGGTCGACGGCAACCCCCTGGAGGACCTCGGCCTGCTCACCGACCCGGCCCGCAACCTCCGCCTGGTCATGGCGGCCGGGCGGCTCCACCGCAACGACCTCTGACCGCAGCGCACGCTGGAACCCCACCCGCCGCAAATGGGGCCCCTTCCGGGAGGCTAGCCCACGGCCCCAAGGGCGCCCGCGGCTGTCCACAACCCCCTGACCGCAGCCCCCTACACAGCCCCCTAGTCGAACAGCGACGGCTGGGCGTCCTGCCCCCGGCCCGAGGCCGCCCAGCGGGCCTCGTGCAGGTCGACGGCCGCGCCGGAGGCGGCCATGGGGGTGCCCTCCGCCCGGAGCAGGGCGAGCTGGCGGTCCAGCAGGTGGGGCGGCGGGGTGCCGTCGGCCCGCAGGACCCGCCACCAGGGGACGTCCTCGGCCTCGCCGTGGCGCAGCAGGACCTGGCCGACGTCGCGGGCGGTGGCGTCGCCCTCGGCCAGGGCGGCCACGTCGCCGTAGGTCAGGACCCGGCCCGACGGGATCCGCCTGACCACGGCCAGCACCTTGGCGGCCAGGTCGTCCACTAGCCGCCCTTGGCCTTCTTCTCGGCCTTGGCGGCCTGCTTGAAGGCGCGCACCTCGGCCAGGGTGTCGGCGTCGGTGACGTCGGCCGCCGACCGGCGGGATCCGTCCTCGCCGTACGGACCGGCCACCTCGCGCCAGCCGTCGGGCTGGACCCCGAGCTGCTTGCCCAGAAGGGCGACGAAGATCCGCGCCTTCTGCTCGCCGAAACCGGGCAGGCCTCGCAACCGGGCGAACAGGTCCTTGCCGGTGGCGGCGGTTGTCCAGATGGCGGCCGCGTCCCCACCGTACTGGTCGACCACGATGCGGCAGAGCGCCTGGACCCGGCCGGCCATCGAGGCCGGGTAGCGGTGCAGGGCCGGCGGGCCGGCCATCAGCTTGACGAACGCGTCCGGGTCCCAGTCGGCCAGCTCGGCCGCGTCCAGCGACGTCCGCTCCATCCGCTGGGCCAGGCGCCAGGGCGCCCGGAACGCCCACTCGAGCGGGAACTGCTGGTCGAGCAGCATGCCCATCAACAGGGCCAGCGGGTCCCTGGCCAGCAGCGCATCGGCGTCCGGGTCCTGGGCGAGCCGCAGGGTCGGTGGTGCCATGCCAGGAGGCTACCGCAGCTTGCCCACAGCCGAGCAGGCACGTACAGTTATCCGAAGGTTGTCGGATGAAAGTCGACGTTCATGCTCATCCGAGACGTGACTCTGGCCGACCCGCCGTACGTGCTGGAGGCCCAGGCCGCGGGCGCCTACGAGCTGCTCGTCGAGCTGTCGGCACTTCCCACCGACGGGCTGTCGGCGCCGATGCGAGCCGCCCTGGAGCGGGTCGGGGACCGCTCCGGCGAGGTCTGGCTGCACCTGCTCGGCCTGGCCGTCGACACGCCGGCGCCCAGAGACGCGGCCGCGCTGCTGGCCGCCGTGGAGGCGGCAGACCCGCTGGAGGTCCGCCGCCAGCTGCTCGGGGCCGACGTGCCCGCCTGGCGCCGCCTGGAGCCGGGCTGGGCCGAGGCCATCGAGGCGGCCGCCGCCGGTGACCCGGCCGCCCAGGCCCGGCTGCTCACCCACCCCCGCTACTACGGCGGCGCCGCCCGCCAGGCCCTCGAGGTGCTGCTGCCGCTGGGCCCGGAGGAGACCCGGCGGCGGCTGCTGGCGGTGCTCGGCCGCTGGCACGCCGAGTCGTTCGCGGCCCGCGAGGCCGGGCTGGTCGAGCTGCTGGAGGCCGACGCCCGGGAGACCAGGGAGCTGGCCGCCACCATGGCCCCGGCCCGGCTGATCGAACTGGTCTGCGGCGGGTTCGCCTACGAGCCCGAGCCGGAGTGCCCGCGGGTCCTGCTCATCCCGCAGGTCGCCGCCCGGCCCTGGCTGCTGCTCTGCCAGCACCGCGACCTCCGGATCATCTGCCACCCGGCCCGGCCCCGGGACGGCGACCGG
Source organism: Actinomycetes bacterium (assembly GCA_036259695.1). GTDB lineage: Bacteria > Actinomycetota > CALGFH01 > CALGFH01 > CALGFH01 > CALGFH01. The sequence goes on from DATABK010000136.1 coordinate 13,181, forward strand.
CGGGCGGCCACCGCCGAGGGGCTGCTGCGCCTGGGCCGGGCCCTGGGTGACTCCCAGCGCCAGCGCATCCTGACCGCCCTGGCCGGCGGCCCCCTCGACCTGGACGAGCTGGCCGGCGCGGTCGGGCTGTCCCGGTCGACCGTCCACCACCACATGGGCCTGCTGCGGGCGGCCGGGCTGGTCCGGGTGGCCGGCAACGCCCGCCGCTACCGCTACGGCCTGCGCCCGGAAGCCGTCGCCGAGGCCACCGCCCTGCTGGCGTCGGTGCTGACCGCCCCCGGAGAGGAGCGACCATGAACTACCGCCTGTTCGGCCGCAGCGGCCTGCGCGTGTCCGAGCTCGCGCTGGGCACCATGACCTTCGGCACCGACTGGGGCTGGGGCGCCGACCGCGACGAGTGCCGCAGGCTGTTCGACCGCTACGCCGAGGCCGGCGGCAACTTCCTGGACACGGCCAACAACTACACCGGCGGGACCAGCGAGCGGATCGTCGGCGAGCTGGTCGCGGCCGACCGCGACCACTTCGTGGTCGCCACCAAGTACAGCCTGAGCACCCGGCCAGAGGACCCCAACGCCGGCGGCAACCACCGCAAGAACCTGGTCCGGGCCGTCGAGGCGAGCCTGGAGCGGCTCGGCACCGACTACCTCGACCTGCTCTGGGTGCACATGTGGGACGGGATGACGCCGCTCTCCGAGGTCGTGCGCGCCCTCGACGACCTGGTCCAGGCGGGCAAGGTGCTGTACGTCGGCTGCTCCGACACCCCGGCCTGGGCCGTGGCCCGGGCCGTCACCCTGGCCGAGCTGCGCGGCTGGGCCGCCTTCTGCGGCCTCCAGGTCCCCTGGTCGCTGGCCGACAGGTCGGTGGAGCGCGAGCACCTGCCGCTGGCCGCGGCTCTCGACCTGGCCGTCACCCCGTGGGGGGTGCTCGAGTCGGGCGAGCTGACCGGCAAGTACCTCGCCCCCGACGGCCAGCCCACCCGCTCCCGGCCCGAGCACGTCAGCCCAAGGGTCAACGACCTGGCCCGCGAGGTGCTGGCCGTGGCCGCCGAGCTCGGCCGCCCACCGGCCCAGGTGGCCATCGCCTGGGTCCGCCAGCAGGAGCCCGGCTGGGGCGTCCCGGTCATCCCGATCGTCGGGGCCCGCAGCGCCGCCCAGCTCGCCGACAACCTCGGCTGCCTGGACCTGCGGCTCAGCCCCGAGCAGCTGGAGCGCCTCTCGGCCGCCTCGGCCTTCCGGCCCGGCTTCCCGCGCTCGTTCCTGGAGAGCGACCACGTGCGCGGGCTGATCTTCGGCTCGACCTTCGGGCGGATCGCCCCCCACCGCCGGGCCGGCTAGGACCGCGGCTGCACGGCCACCCCGACCTGGCGGTCCTGGCGGGGCAGGGCGGTCGGGCGGTGGTCGCCGATCCAGAGGTCGATCCGGTTCCACCACTCGTACAGCCAGTCGACCTGGGCCTCGCGGTCCTCCGGGACCTCGGCCGCTGGCACCCGCCACCAGCGGGCCTTGAGGACCTGCTCCATGGGCAGGGCCCGCCAGACGTCGCCGACGGTGACCACGTGCTCGAGGCCGGTGTGGGCGACGAAGATCACGTCGGCGGTGGGGGCGGCCCGGATCGCGGCCAGGGCGCCGCCCGGCTTGGGCGGGAGCAGATGCTCCATGGCCCTGGCCCGGGCCGCCTCCTCGGCCAGGCGGCGCTCCTCCAGCAGCCGGATGGCCCGGAGCCGGCGCCGCGGGGTGAAGTTGCCGCCCTCGGGGAAGATCACCAGGGCCCCGGTCGGGCCCAGCCCGGCCGCCAGCCGCTCGATCTCCCTGATGACCAGGGCGCCGGCGCCGCGCCGGGCCGGGACGAAGGCGTTCGGCAGGCGGTTGATGACCACGTCCAGGCTGGGGTCGAGCTGGAGGGCGGCCTTCATCACGATCCGGGGCTTGCGCCGGTAGCGGCTGAGCAGGTGGTGGATGAGCAGGAACGAGTCGCCGGGGCCGGCGTGACGGCTCAGCACGATCACCGGGCGGGTCAGGCGGGCCCGGAGCTCCTCGGGCGTCAGCTCCGGCTCCTCGATCTCGATGCGGAGGCGGAAGGTGTGGGTCGCGACCCGGAAGACCACCGCCAGCCACCAGCGCATCAGGGCGTAGTGGCGGTCCAGGTAGGCCTCGGAGGAGAGCCGACCCCCGAAGCCGCTGGCCACCCAGAGGGCCAGGCAGGCGAACAGGGCGACCGACTCCATGGCCAGCCAGACCAGGGCGAACCAGAGCAGCCGCAGCGCCCGCCAGCGGCCGGGCAGCAGCGGCGAGGCGGCCGCGGCCAGGATCACCAGCCCGGGCAGCAGGATCAGCAGGGCGACGGTGACCACCAGGACCAGCGGGGCCAGGACCAGCCGGCGGACGAGCTTCGGCGGCAGCACCGGCTCACCCGGTCCGCTCATTGGCCGCGGCCAGGTAGGCGGCCGAGGCCTCGTAGGCCCGCTGGATGTGCTCGTCGACCCGGGAGGCGTCGCGGTAGCGGAGCTGGGACAGGTCGACCCCGGCGGCGGCCTCGGCCCCGGCCGGCAGGACGTGCACGGCGACCCCGGCCGGGACGGCGGCCATGTCCTCGGCGAACCGGTGGCGGCGGGCGATCTCGAAGGCGACCAGCCCGACCTCCCAGGGGCGGGTCGGGACCTGGAGGGGGCGCTCGATGCGGCCCACGTGGAGCACGTACACGGTCCTGGCCCCCAGCTCCAGGGCGCGGCCGATGGGGATGCTGTGGACCAGGCCGCCGTCGAAGAAGTGCTCGTCCCCGACCCGGACCGGCGGCAGCAGCCCGGGCACGGCCGCCGAGGCGAGCACGGCCTCCACGATCGGCCCGTTCCAGAACCAGTGGGCGGCGGCCCGCTCGATGCTGGCGGCCACGCACTGGAAGGGCAGGGCCAGCTCCTCGATGCGCTCCACCGGCAGCGCCTCCAGCAGCTGGCGCAGGGGCTCGTTGGAGTGCAGGTGGGTGCCGGAGCGGGCCAGGGTCCGGACCCGCCCGAACAGCGAGCCGCCGAACGCCTCGGCGGCCACGCCCTCGCGCCACACCGCGGCCAGCTCGGGGACGGCCTCGCCGGGGTCGCGGTGGGCGGCCACGAACACGCCGTTGAGCGCCCCCACCGAGGTGCCGAGCACCAGGTCGGGCCGGATCCCGGCCTCGGCCAGGGCCTGGAGCATGCCGACCTCGTGGGCGCCGAGCACCCCGCCACCGCCGAGCACGAAGGCGACCTCGTGCGCCCGGCCCTGGTCCCCCGCCACCGTCCCTCCCTCTGTCAGGCCGATGATCCCATAGGCCAGGCTGCGCCCGACGCAGAGAAGGGCACCGGCAGCTGATGCGGTTCCTGGCCCTCAACAGGGATCGGGCGGCCGCCCTGGCCCAGTTCGAGACCTGCCGCCACCTGGCCGAGGAGCTGGCAGTGGAACCGTCCCCGGAGACCGTCCGGCTGGCCGCCGGGTTCCCCGACGGGGTGGCCGGTCCCGGGAGCTGTTCAGTGCCCTCGGGACCGAGCCGGCGCTGCAGCGGGCCTCGGCGGCCGGTTAGCCGGCCCGCGGGGCCAGGAACTGGCAGAGCTTCCGGTCCTGGTCGGCAACGGTGCCGTCCCAGACGGAGGTCTTGTCGTGGAAGTACTTCTCGTACAGCAGCCCTTCCGGCCCGACGAGCAGGTGCCAGGTCCCGTACATGCGGAACTTGCGCTGCTTGTCGTGGACCCAGAAGTGGGTGCCGGTGCCCTCAATGAACTCGGTGCCGTCCGGGTTGGGCCAGAAGTAGTCCCAGCCCTCGTCGATGGTCCAGAAGGACCGCCCGTTGGCGCTGAACCTGCTTCTGAGATCTGGGTTGGCCACCGCGTGGACGATCTCGCCGTTCTTGCTGGTCCACTCCCAGAATGGGACGGTGCCCCAGGTCCGGACGTTGACGGCGAAGTCGCAGAGATCACCCGCCGGGATGGTCTCGACCTCGCCGTTGAACCGGTCGACCCCGCGGTTGTCCGCGGTGCTCAGCTTGCGGTGCCGGTACTTGGCGTTGGGATGACGGGTGAGCACGAGCTTCAACCGCATGCTGCCCCCCTCGCAGATGTATCCGCTGCGCCCATCAGTGTCGTGGCCGGTCCCGGGGCTGTCTGTGCGCAGAATCACCTACCGAAATAGGATGCTCGGGGGGGTGTCGCTCTCGGGAAGGTGGTGGGACGTGCGGCGGTATCTGGTGGTTGCCAACCAGACCCTCGGCGGCGAGGAGCTCTGGGGGGCGATCCGGGAGCGGATCGCCCTCGGGGACTGCCACTTCCACCTGGTGGTGCCGGCCACGCCGGCGGCCCAGCTCGACCCCAGCTTCACCGCCGAGACCGGCCCCGATCCCGGCGAACGGGGGGAGGACCTGGGGCGGCGGCTGGCCCGGCAGCGGATGCGCCAGCAGCTGGACCAGATGCGGGAGCTCGGGGCCAGTGTCAGCGGCGAGATCGGGGTCGCCGACCCGGTCGACGCCGTGCGGGTCGTCCTCCACCGCTGGGAGTTCGACGAGGTCATCCTGTCCACCCTGCCGGGGCGGCGGTCGCGCTGGCTGGCCGCCGACCTGCCGACCAAGATCCGCCGTGGCTTCAAGCTCCAGGTGACCCAGGTCACCGGGGCGACCCCGGCCAAGGGCTGAGCCGACCAGGAACGAAAGGAACCGCATGGCGAGCAGGACGGTCAACGGCGACCGGGCAAGGATCGGCGCCCGCACCCTGCGCAAGGACCGATGGTGGCTGGCCCCGGTGGTCACGGTCACGGTGCTGGCCGGGTTCGTCATCTACGGCACCTGGGTCGCCTTCGCCAACCGGGATTACTTCGCCGACCCGTACCTGTCGCCCTTCTACTCGCCGTGCCTGGCCGCCAGCTGCGAGGAGCCGACCTGGGCGATCGTCGGCAGCTGGTGGCCACTGTCCCCCGCCCTGCTGGTCCTGCCGTTCCCGCTCGGGTTCCGGCTGACCTGCTACTACTACCGCAAGGCCTACTACCGGTCGTTCTGGCTGAGCCCGCCGGCCTGCGCGGTGGCCGAGCCGCACGGGAAGTACTCCGGTGAGACACGGCTGCCGCTGATCCTCAACAACGTGCACCGGTACTTCTTCTACGCCTCGTTGGTGGTGGCCGCCGTGCTCACCTTCGACACCGTGCTGGCCTTCCGCGACGAGAACGGCGAGTGGGGTCACATGGGCCTCGGCACGGTCCTCTTCGTCGTCAACATCGCGCTGATCTGGGCCTACACGCTCGGCTGCCACTCCTGCCGCCATGTGGTCGGCGGTCGGCTGCGGCACTTCTCCAAGCACCCGCTGCGCTACCGCGCGTGGACGCTGGTGTCCCGGCTCAACGCCCAGCACGCCCGCTACGCCTGGCTGTCGCTGTTCTCGGTCGCTCTCGCCGACCTGTACGTCTACCTGCTCGCCACCGGCACCATCACCGACCCGAGGTTCTTCTAGCTCACCCACGACGCTGCTCGCTCCCCCGCTTCGCTCCTCCGCTCGACCGCCGCGGGGACCCCGAAAGGCTCTGAATGACTGAGGCAACGAACGACCGTCATCCGATG
>DATABK010000137.1:0-3156 GCA_036259695.1 Actinomycetes bacterium
GGTCACCTGGGGCAACTACCGGCTGGCCTCCAGCCGCTCGGTGCGGCCGGTGCGGACCTCGGTCGGCAACAAGATCGCCGTCACCGTCCGGCTCGACAACCCGACCCGGCTGGAGACCGGCGTGCTGCTGCTGGAGGACCGGCTCCCCTACCAGCTCGGCCCCGGGGCCCGCTTCGTCGTCCCCGGGATCCCCGGCGGCGACCGGGAGCTGCTCCACTACGAGCTGCGGGCCGCGACCAGGGGCCGCTACTCGATCGGCCCCCTGGCCGTCCGCCTGGCCGACCCGTTCGGGCTCGCCCAGGTCACCTCGGAGCTGGCCGGGGCCACCGACGTGATCGTCCACCCCCGGGTCGAGCCGCTGAGCGCGCCCGGCCTGGGTGGCGAGCTGGCCTCGTCGGCCGCGACCAAGGTCCGCTACCTGTTCTCCCAGGGCGACGAGTTCTACACCACCCGCGAGTACCGCGACGGCGACGACCTGCGCAAGGTCCACTGGCGCTCCTCGGCCAAGAAGGGCCAGCTGATGATCCGCCAGGAGGAGCGCCCCTGGCAGGCCCGGGCCCTGATCGCCATCGACCTGCGCCTGGCCGCCCACCGCGGCCAGGGCGGCCGGGCCTCGTTCGAGCGGGCGGTGTCGGCGGCGGCCTCGATCGCCCTGCGCCTGGGCCGCTCCGGCTACGAGCTGGCCCTGATGGCCGACGACGGCCGGGTGGTGCGGCCGGCCGGGATGGCCGACCAGGCCACGGCAGTCCTCGACTTCCTGGCCAGCGTCGAGCCGACCTCGACCCCGTCGCTGGTGCCGATGGCCAACCGGCTGGCCCGGACGGCCGGCGAGGGGCTGCTGGTGGCCGTGCTCGGCGTCCCCTCCTCGGACGAGGCCGCCGCCCTGGCCCGCTGCCGGCTCGGCTTCGGCGGCGCACTCGGCCTGCTCGTCCGCACCGACAGCTGGCTCGGCCTGGCCGCCCGTGAGGTGGCCGCGGCCGACGCCCAGGCCGCCGGCATCGCCACCCTGCTCGACCGGGCCGGCTGGCGGACGACCATGCTCTCCCGCACCCAACCCCTGGATGACCCGTGGCGACGACTGACAGCCCCGCTGGGGCGCGCAACACTGACTACGCACAGGCGCTAGCGCTCGCCGGCCTGCTGGCCGGGGCGTCCCTGTCCCTCAGCCGGCTGTACGCCGGCAACGCCTGGCTGCTGCCGACCTGGCTGACCATGGCGGCCGCCCTCGGCCTGGCCGCCCTGCTGCGACGCCTCGGCGTCGGCCAGCTGCTGTCGCTGGTCGCCATGGCCCTCGGGTTCGTGGTCGTCGGCGGGATCCTGCTCTTCCCCGGGACCCTGCTGCTGGTCGTCCCGACCGGGCGGACCCTGTCCGAGATGGCCCGGGCCGCCTCGGCCGCCCTGACGGCGGTCAGCGAGCAGGCCGCCCCGGTCCAGGTGACGACCGAGTTCGTCCTGCTCACCTGCGCCGGCGCCTGGGCGGTGGCCACCGCCGCCGACGGGCTCGCCTTCCGGGCCCGCCAGCCCCTGCTGGCCCTGGTCCCGGCGCTGGGGCTGTTCGTCTTCCCGGCCGTCATCCGGCCCACCAGCCCGGCCTGGTACACGACCTGGTTCCTGCTCGGGGCGGCCGGGATGCTGCTGTTCGAGGGCCGGGCCCGGCTGGCCACCTGGGGCCGCTGGGTGTCGAGCGCCCGCAGCCGGCCCGGGGCCGGCTGGCGGCTGCCGCTGACCCCGGCCGCCCAGACCGGCCGCTGGCTGGCCCTGGCCGCCGGGCTGTGCGCCCTGACCGTGCCCTGGCTGCTGCCCGGCTATGGCCAGCAGCCGGTGCTCGACCTCAAGGAGCGCACCGGCACCGACACCGGCGTGGCCCTCAACCCGTTCGTGTCGCTCCGGACCCGGCTGACCGCCCAGGAGGACGTCCCCATGTTCCGGGCCCGCAGCACCTCGCGGGAGCGCTGGCGGCTGATGGTCTACGACCGCTTCGACGGCACCAAGTTCGCCCCCTCGAGCGACCCCCGCGACAACCTGGTCGCCTTCGAGGGCCCGATCGAGGGCGAGCTGGACCCAGATCTCAAGATGAACCAGGTCACCCAGGAGGTCGAGATCCAGGAGCTGGGGTCGTTCTGGCTGCCGGCGGCGACCGCCCCGATCAGGGTCGACGCCGGCCGGCGGGTGCTGGCCAACCCGACCTTCGCCAGCCTGACCATCAACCAGCGGCTCCGGGAGGGGTTCAGCTACACGGTGGTGTCCCAGGTCCCCCAGGTCGACCGGGACGTCCTGGCCGGCCCGGTCAACTACCGGGAGTACCCGGCGCTCGGGCCCTACCTGGAGACCGGCACCCTGGACCGCGAGGTGAAGGCGCGGGCCGAGGCGGTGGTCGCGGCCAAGAACGCCGACACCCCCTACGACAAGGCCCTGGCCCTCCAGGACTACCTGCGCAGCAAGGAGTTCCGCTACAACCTGAACGTGCCGGCGCTGTCGGCTGGGGGCAACCAGCTGCGCCGCTTCCTGACCGAGGTCCGGGAGGGCTACTGCGAGCAGTTCGCCATCGCCATGGCCATGATGGCCCGGCAGGTCGGCATCCCCTCCCGGGTGGCCGTCGGCTTCACCTCCGGTGAGATCGTCGACAACAACTTCCAGCAGGTCACCACCCATGACGCCCACGCCTGGCCCGAGCTGTGGTTCCCCGGGGCCGGCTGGGTGTGGTTCGAGCCGACCCCGCGAGCCGACGGGACCGTGGCCATCCCCTCCTACACCACCCCGGCCGGCCGGCTGCCCTCCGACGAGCCGGGCGAGACCACCACGCCGGACACCACCGGCCCGGACACGACCAGCAACCCGGCCACCCAGGCGCCCGAGCCCGAACCGGCCGGCGGCGACCTCCTGGCCGGCGGCGACGCCGACCGGGGCCTACTGGACCGGCCGGTCATCCGGGCCGGCCTGGCCGTGGCCCTGCTGGTGCTGGCCGTCCCCGCGGTCAAGTGGGGCCGCAACCTGCTGGCCCGCCGGCGAGCCGGGCACCGGCCCCGCGACGCCGTGGCCGAGTCGTACGCCGAGCTGACCAGCTGGGCCAGGGACGCCGGCATCGGCCGCCGGGGGGCGGAGACACCGGCCGCCTACGCCCGCCGCCTGTCCGGCGACTTCCAGGCCGACGCCGAC
>DATABK010000138.1:0-5495 GCA_036259695.1 Actinomycetes bacterium
GGGCCGCACGACATACCGGATCACGGACACGGCCAGCCAGACCAGGCCGATCGGGAGCACCACGACCAGTGCCGGGCCGCCGATGGTCAGGGCCCATTCCCGGGCGTCGGTGCGGTCCAGCGCGGCGGCGACGGCGATCGCCAGGCCGGCGACGGCCAGGACCAGCAGCGGCCAGCGGACGGCCCGCCACAGGTCGGGGGGTGTGTCCATCGTGTCCTCCTTGGTTGCCGGGTCGTGCGCTAGGCGGGCCGGATGGTCGAGGCGCCCGCGGTGTCGCGCCTGGTGAGCTCAGGGGTACCCCGGTAGGTCAGCTGGGAGGCGCCGGACACGGTGGCCCTGCCCGGTCCACTCCAAGGTCGGCGACGACCCGGCTGCCGCCGGAGAGCTCAGCCGCAGCTCCGGGCCCTCCACCTCATCCACTTCCTCGTCCAGACCCACCTGACCGGCTTCGTCATCACCATCGAGTGGGTGGACGAGGACGGGACCATCCGCCGCTTCACGGCGTTGCCCCAGGGCAGGGCGACCCATAGTCCTTCCGTTTCGTCGGCCGCGTCCGCGACCTCTGTGCCGAGCTTGCCGCTTGACGCGCCGGGCGCCGTGCTACCGTTGACGCCGCATACCATGCAGGTGCGGAGGCCCCGCCGACGCGGGGCCTCCTGCTGTTCCCCGGTCGAAAGGAGAACGGCATGGCCGACCCGGTGGGCGCTCGCCGTGGCGTTGTCGATCCGGCCAGCAAGGCCGGCTACGAGCTCGAGTTCGAGGACAGCTTCGACGGCGACACGCTCGACCGGACGCGCTGGCTCCCCCACCACCTGCCCCAGTGGAGCTCCCGCGAGCAGTCGGCAGCGCGCTACCGGCTTGGCGACGGCGTCCTGCGGCTGGTCATCGAGGCCGACCAGCCGCCGTGGTGCCCGGAGTTCGACGGCCAGACCCGGGTGTCGTCCCTCCAGACCGGTGTGCTCGCCGGCCCGGTCGGCGGCCAGGTCGGCCAGCACCGCTTCAAGCCCGAGGTGGTCGTCCGCGAGGCCCAGGAGGACGCCCGGCTGTACACCCCCCAGTACGGCCTGTTCGAGCTGCGGGCCAAGGCGGTCGACGACCCCCGCTGCATGGTGGCGCTGTGGATGATCGGCTACGAAGACCAGCCCGACCGCTCGGCCGAGACCTGCATCTGCGAGATCTTCGGCCGCGACGTGACCGCCGGCCGGGCCGGCGTCGGGATGGGCCTGCACCCCTTCGGGGATCCCCGGATCCGCGACGAGTTCTCGGTCGAGCAGCTGCCCGTCGACGCCCGCGACTTCCATGTCTACGCCGCCGAGTGGACCCCTGAGCATGTCGCCTTCTTCGTCGACAACCAGCTCGTCAAGACGGTCGAGCAGTCACCGGCCTATCCCATGCAGTTCATGCTCGGCATCTACGAGTTCCCCGAGGACGGGGAGCCGGGCCAGCCCTCCCACCCCTATCCCAAGGAGTTCGTCGTCGACTGGTTCCGCGGCTACCGGCGCACGTCGCACGACTGGCCGTTCGACCAGTCGGCGGAAGGGACCCTGCGTCCCTGGTACATCACGGCCACCGGGTATCTCGTCGTGCTGTTCGCCGACCCTGAGGAGGCCCGCCGCGCCCAGCGTGAGCTGCTGGAAGGCGGGGTGCCCCGGGACGAGCTCCGGCTGTACGAGTCCGAGGAGCTCCTCCGCAACATCTCGCGGTTGCGGCAGGAACGCTCCGTCGTGGCCAGGGCCGTGGCCGCGCTGGTCGCCGATCCCGAGGCCAAGCGGCGGTTCCTGGACAACGCCCGGACCGGCGGCGCCGCCCTGTGGCTGGTCGCCCCGACCAGAAAGCGTGCCGACCAGCTGGTCGGGCTGCTGGCCGACTACGACTACTCGTCCCTGCGCTACTACGGCGACGACGGCGTCGCCGACCTGGAGCAGGGCGCCGACTGACCGGGGTCAGGGGCCGGGCCCGAGCCCGAGCTCGCCGTGGGCCTCGCCCATGCAGCGGTCCATGACCACGGTGATCCCGGCCGACGCGGCGACCTGCCGGGCCTCCTCGGACTCGATCCCCAGCTGGAGCCAGAGGACCTTGGCGCCGATCTCGGCCGCCTCCCGGGCGACCTGCGGTGTCTCGGAGGCGGGACGGAACACGTCGACGACGTCGACCGGCCCCTCGACCTCGGCCAGCGACCGGGCCACCGGCTCGCCCAGGAGCTCGCCCCCGCGCGGGTTCACGGGCACGATCCGGTAGCCCTGGCGCTGCAGGTAACGCGGGATGCGGTGGGCCGGCTTGGACGGATCGCCGGAGGCGCCGACAACCGCGATGGTCTTGGTCTCGGCGAAGATCCGGGCAAGCTGCTCCCGCTGGGACGCATCCATCACCGCTGCCTGGCCGAGTCCGGCGCTGGGCTGCGGACGCGGTCCCGGCCGGCCCAGGCCTGGCAGGTGCCGATCGACTGGACCAGCAGGTCGCGGAGCATGCCGTCGGGGTCGGGGATGCACGCCTGGGCGATGCCCTGGGCGGCGTTGCGGACGATGATCGGGGCGGCCTGCTGGCGGAACCGTCTGGCCGAGCTCACCGGGTCCGGGACGGCGCCGGTGAACCGGGCGGCCCAGGCGGCGGCGTGCGGGGCCTGGGCCAGGGCGGCCCGGCTCTGCTCCCCGAGCGTCCCGGCCGGCCGGCCATCCAGCTCGGCCAGGACCCGCTCGCAGGACATCACGGCCACGGCCAGCACGCCCTGGCGCTCGGCCGCCGCCACCGGCAGGGCCAGCCGGGCCGAGCCGAGCGCGATCTCGGCGTCGATGTGGAGGTCGTCGCCGGTCAGCCCGATGACCGAGGGGATCAGCTCGGCCAGCCGGGAACGGCCGGCGTCGGAGGTGTAGTCGTTGACGTGGCGGGCGACCGCGGCCAGCAGGGGATGGGTGCAGGCCGGGTGGTCGCTCCAGCGCTCGCCGGCGAGCAGCGAGGCGAACTCCATGAAGCAGGCGCCCTTGCGGGGGCTGCGGTGCTTGCCGCGGGACAGGATGGGCAGCAGCGGCGGCTGCTGGATGTTCTCGCGCATCAGCAAACTCCTTGGGATGTCACCGACATCATGGTCGGGAGCGGGAGACGCCCCGTCAATGCTCACCCGCGAACTTCACCCCAATCTGGCGGCGGATCTCGTCCATGACCTCGAGGGTGAGGATCGACTCGGCGAGCGGCCGGATCGGGGACTCGAGCCGGTCCTCGGCGATGCAGCAGGCGACCTCGGCGGCCTCGAAGTGGAGGGCGTCGTGGGCCGTCCGGGGCTCGGTGAAGCCGAGCTGCCGGTCACCGTCGGCGGAGGTCAGGAGCAGGTCGCCTGGCTGGTAGAAGGGGCCGGGGAGGGTCAGCGTGCCCGAGGTGCCGGCGATGGTGGCCGTGGTCGGGGTGTTGCTGAACAGGGTGGTGTGCAGCACCGCCTGGTTGCCGCGATCGTCGGTGAGGATGGCCGCGGCCTGGCCGTTGACCCCGGCCGGGTGGGGCTGGCCGGCGGCCAGGACCCGTTCCGGCGCCCCGAGCACCCAGGTGGCCAGGGACAGCGGGTAGGTGCCGAGGTCCAGCAGCGGCCCGCCGGCCAGGTCGGCCCGCAGGATCCGGTGGCCGGCGGCGAACCACTCACCGTACTCGGCCTGGACGGTGCGGACGTCGCCCAGCGAGCCGGCCTCCAGCAGCTGGCGGACGACGTCGAACTTGGGCAGGAAGAAGGTCCAGAGCGCCTCCAGGCAGAACCGCCGACGGTCGGCGGCGAGCCGGGCGATGTCGGCCGCCTGGGCGGCGTTGAGGGCGAGCGGCTTCTCGACCAGGACGTGCTTGCCGGCGTCCAGGGCGACCCGGGCGCACGGGTGGTGGGCCGGGTGCGGGGTGGCGATGTAGACCACGTCGAGGTCGGGGTCGGCCACCAGCTCCTCGTAGGAGCCGTAGGCGCGGGCCAGGCCATGGTCGCCGGCGAAGGCGGCCGACCGGGCCGGGTCGCGGGACCCGACGGCCAGGAGCCGCTGGCGGGTGTGGTGCTGCAGCGACCGGACGAACCGGCCGGCGATCCAGCCGGTCCCGAGCACGCCCCACCGCAGCGCCGGGGCCGCCTCCGAGGGCGGGGTGCGAGGCGCGGGCAGGGCCTTGGGGAAGCTCGGCACCGGTCAGGTGGCGGGCGGGTCGGGGGCCGGGGGCTCGACGACCACGGTGCGGCCGCCGTCGTGCATCGAGGCGATGACCGCCTCGGCGACCGCGGCGGCGACCAGCCCGTCCCGGGCGGTGGCCAGGGGCGAGGGGCGGCCGGCGGCGACCGCGTCCACCCAGGCCTGGAGCTCGGTTCGGTATGCGTCGGCGAAGCGCGGCCGCCAGTCGGCCGGGTAGCCGGTGGCGCGCCGGCGGTCGGTGTCGGCGACCACCCGGGCGGGGTTGGTGAGCGCGAGGGTGCCCCGGTCCCCGACGACCTCGCAGCGGATGTCGTAGCCGTAGCGGGCGTTGAGGAACACCTCGACCGTGGTCAGGGCGCCGTCGGCGGTGCGGAGCAGGAGCAGCTGGGGGTCCTGGAGGCCGGGCACGGCCCTGGTGGCGCGGGGGGCGTGCCAGCTGACCTCGACGATCGGAGCGTCCAGGAGCCAGGGGACGGTGTCGAGCTCGTGGATGGCCGACCCGGTGACGCTGGACTCGTTGGTGGAGCCGGGACCGGAGGCGACGCCGCGGCTGACACAGTGGAGCAGCAGCGGGGTGCCGCACGCCCCTTCCCGCACGGCCGTCTTCAGCTCCAGATAGCCGGGGTCGAAGCGGCGCATGAACCCGACCGAGACCAGCGGCGGCCCGCCGGCCCCGACCGCCTCCAGCTCCGCCCGGACCACCCGCCGGCACTCGGGCAGGGTCGGGGCCAGCGGCTTCTCGCACATCACGGGCTTGCCGGCCGCGATGGCGGCGACCGTCAGGTCGGCGTGGGTGGCGTCGGGCGAGGCGATCACCACGGCGTCGACGGCCGGGTCGCCGATGAGCGCGATCCCGTCGCCGGTGGCCCCCGCGCCGGGCAGCCCGGCGGCCACGTCCCGGGCCCGGCCCAGGTCGGCGTCGGCGACCATGGTGACGGCGGCCCCGGCGACCTGGCGGTGCAGGGTGCCGATGTGGTCGGCCCCCATGATCCCGGTGCCGATCACGCCCACCCGGACCGTCATGTGGCGGCGACCTCGACCCAGGTCCCGGTCCCGGCCGACTCGGCCATGGCGTCGAGGGTGGCGGCGCTGCGGACGGCGTCGGCGAGGCTGACGGCGAGCTCGCCCATGCGCCGGAAGTCCCAGGACACCGCGCCCTTGGTGCCGTGGATCTCGAAGCCGTAGTTGTTCTGCTCCCCCACCGCGACCCGGCTCGCCTCCAGGACCACGCGGGCCCCGGAGGCCAGCCGGAGCAGGCTGGACACGTAGTCCTCGTTCTCGACCTGGCCCAGCTCGCCGCCGGCGGCGCGGGCGTGGCCGGCGGTGGCGGCGGTGGGACGGGCCCGCTCG
>DATABK010000139.1:0-2119 GCA_036259695.1 Actinomycetes bacterium
GGTTGCCGAGCCCGAGCACGATCCAGGGGCCGCCGCCGTCCTCACCGGCGCCGGTCACGGCCGCCCGTCTCCGCAGCTGCAGTGGCACCGGCCGGCTAGGCCTCGGACCGGTCCTCGCCCTCGCCGGCGCCCTCGGCCGCCGGGGCCTCGGGGTCGTCGAGGATCACCGCCCCGCCGGGGGCCTTGAGGTCGCCGACCCGGAGCACGTCGCCGATGTTGAGCCCGGAGACGTCGGCCTCGATCGCCTCGGGCACGGCCGTCACCTCGGCCTCGACGTTGAGGTGGTAGAGGTCCTGGTCGGCGATGCCGCCCTCGCGGACCCCGGGCGACTCCCCGACCAGGCGCACCGACACCTGGACATGGACCTTCTCGCCCCGGCGGACCTGGATGAAGTCGACATGGATGAAGTCGCCCCGGACCGGGTGGCGCTGGATCTCCTTGGCCAGGGCCAGGTGCTGGTCGCGCCCGACCTCGAGCGAGATCAGCACGTTGGCGCCGGCGTCGGTCCGCAGGGCCTGGCCGAACTGGCGGGCGTCGACGCTCAGGTGCTGGGGCTTGGTGCCGTGGCCGTAGAGCACGGCCGGGACCCGGCCGGAGGCCCGCAGGCGGCGGGCGGCCCCCTTCCCGGCGTCCGAGCGGTTCTCGGCGGCCAGCTTGTACTCGGACATGGGGGACGAGCCTCCTCGGGGCGGAATTCGAAGCAGACGGCAATGCCCGGCCAGGGCCAGGACCGACGGCGAGGGTAGCAGCGGTCAGGCGATGAGGTCCAGCTCCAGGTCCGGCCCGTGCTTCTCTTCGATCAGGTCCAGGACGGCCTCCTCGATCGCGCCCTGGTGGGCCGGCTCGCCGTACTCGCCGACCTCGCCGAGCTGGGTGAGGGCGCCGGCGATGGTCAGGCCGGAGCGGTAGCGGTCGAACACCCGCGGGTCGATGTAGGAGGCCCGGCAGACCGCCGGGGTGTTGCCCAGGTAGTGGGCGACCTCCTTGACGGCCCGGCTGATCGCCCTGGCCCGGGCCGTCTTGGACCTGGCCTGCGGGAACGAGCTGGCCATGGCGACCGCGGCCAGCACGGTGGCGCTCCAGGTGCGGAAGTCCTTGGCCGTGAAGTCGCCGCCGGTCTGCTCCTTGATGTAGGCGTTGATGTCCTCGGAGCGGACGTCCACCCACTCCCGGCCGCGCTTGTAGGCGAGCAGGTCGGGGCCGCCGCGGCGGCGCTTGAGCTGGGCCACGACCTCGCTGACGGCCGGGTCGAGCACCGAGGCGAGGCGGCGCTTGCCGCTCTTGGCCACGTAGTCGAAGATGATCAGGTCGCCGTCAAGGCGCACGTGGCGCTTCTGGATGGTGGCCAGGCCGTAGGTCTGGTTCTGCTCGGCGTAGCCCTCGGTGCCCATGCGGAAGAAGCCCCGGTCGAGCAGCCGGGTCGCGCAGGCCAGCACCCGCTCGCGGGACAGGTCGGTCTGGGCCAGGTGCTCGGCCGCCCGCTCCCGCAGCCCGGGCAGGGCGTGGGCGAACTCCAGCATGTGGTCGAACTTGGCCTGGTCGCGCCGGGTCCGCCAGGCCTCGTGGTAGAGGTACTGGCGGCGGCCGGCGGCGTCGGTCCCGACCGCCTGGAGGTGGCCGGTGGGGATGGGGCAGATCCAGACGTCCTTCCAGGCCGGCGGGATGCCCAGCCCCCGGATCCGGGCCAGCGCCTCCGGGTCGGTGATCGGCTCCCCGGTCGGCGCCTCGTAGCTGAAGGACCGCCCCCGGCGGCGGCGGCGGATGCCCGGGCCCGAGCAGTCCACCCGTCTGATCCTGGCCACGGGCGGCTACGGGGTCGGCGGGGTGTTGCGCTCGTCGGACAGGGTGTAGGTGGGCGGCGGGCCCTGCTCGACCCGGGAGCGGGGCACCTCGGCGGCGGCCCCCGGGTCGTCGCCGCCCAGGAACGGCAGGAACGACCGGGCCGCCACCCGGTCGGCGTCGTCGCGCTCCTCGTCGGCGGCCAGGGCGGCCAGCCGGGCCCGGACCTGGTCGGCGGGGCCGCGGACGGCCCCGGCCGGGTGGACGACCAGCACCTGGTCCCCGGCCTCGTACAGGCCCCAGAACCCGGCGCTGGTGGTGACCATCCGGGTCGGCTGGG
>DATABK010000140.1:0-4595 GCA_036259695.1 Actinomycetes bacterium
CGACGACCTGGAGGAGGTCCTTGCCGAGCAGCTCGCCCACCGGGACGCCGCCTGGTACCCGGCCCTGGGCGACGACGGCGTGGTCGAGCACCTGGCGTTCCTGGCCCGGATCTACCACTACGACCCGGCGCCGGCCCTGGAGCGGGTCACCTGCCCCCTGCTGGCCATCTGGGGCCAGCGGGACATCTACGTGCCCGTGGCGGCCAGCGTCGAGCGGTTCGCGGCCGCCCTGGGGCGGGCGGGCAACGGCAGCTTCCGCCTCGAGGTGGTGGCCGACGCCGACCACGGCCTGCGCCTGCCGGCCACCGGCGGCGCCGAGCGCGGACCCCGGATCCCCGACCTGATGGACATGGTCGTCACCTGGCTGCGCCGGGCCCTGCCACCAGGTCGGGGCTGAGCTTCCCCACCGAGGTGACCCCGCACAGGGCCATGGCCAGCCGCAGCTCTCCGGCCAGGCCCGACAGGACCCGCTCGACCCCGGCCGCCCCGCCGACGGCCAGCCCCCACAGCACGGGCCGGCCGACCAGCACGGCCCGCGCCCCCAGGGCCAGGGCCTTGAGCACGTCGGTGCCCCGGCGGACCCCGCCGTCCACGTACACCTCGGCCCGGTCCCCGACCGCCGCCGCCACCTCGGCCAGGGCGTCGGCGCTGGCCACCACCGTGTCGAGCTGGCGGCCGCCGTGGTTGGACACCACCACCCCGGCCGCGCCGGCGTCCACGCAGTCGACCGCGTCGTCACCCCGCAGGACCCCCTTGACCACCACCGGCAGGCCCGACTGCTCGGCCAGCCAGCCGATCGTCTCCGGGGTCAGGCCGGGGTCGAACTGGCCGGCCTGGGCGATCACGTCGACGGCCAGCTCGCGCTGGCGGGCCGCCCCGGCCGGCGGGGCGTTGGCCGGCTTGAGGCCGGTGGGCAGCCGGAAGTCGTTGCGCAGGTCGCGGAGCCGGTTGCCGAGCAGGGGCACGTCCACGGTCAGGACCAGGGCCCGGTAGCCGGCCGTGGCGGCCCGGGCGACCAGGTCGGCCGTCCAGCCCCGGTCGCGGACCACGTAGACCTGGAACCAGCGGGCGGCCTCGGGCGCGGCCAGGGCCACCTCCTCGACCGACATGGTGGCCTGGGTCGAGAGCACGTAGAGGGCGCCGGCGGCGGCCGCCCCGGCGGCCGAGGCCGCCTCCCCGTCGGGATGGCACATGCGGTGGTACGCCATGGGCGCGACCAGCAGCGGGGTCGGGACCTCGCCGCCGAGCAGGGTGGTGGCCGTCGACACCTCGGCCACGTCGCGAAGCACGTGGGGCCGCAGCCGCAGCCGCGACCAGGCGGCCAGGTTGTCGGCCACGGTGCGCTCGGCGTCGGCCCCGCCGGCGATGTAGTCGTAGACCCCCCGGTCGAGCCGCTCGCGGGCGGCGGCCTCCAGCCCCTCGAGGTCCAGGGGGTCGAGCGGGCCGGTGGTCACGGCCGGGCGCCGCTAGACGCCGCCCTGGACCCGGGACAGGAGCACCTGGGCGGTCGAGCGCAGCCGGTCGTCGAGCGCCTCCATCAGCTTGACCACGGTCTCGGCGGCCCAGTCGGCCAGGGCCCGGCGCTCGGCCAGGCTGTCCAGGTCCCGGACCTCGCGGTAGTCGACGATACGGGAGGCGCGCCGGTCGTCCAGGCGCTCCCAGGACAGGATGCGGCCGACCGCCGTCTCGACGGCCAGGCGCTCGGCGAACAGGTCGTCGAACAGCCGCTTGGTCGCCGTGCGCTCCTGCATGTCGAGGTAGACCCCGGCCCGGACGGCGCCGTTGGCGGTGAAGGCGACGTCGTAGAAGCCGAACGGCCCGGCCGCGAACCCGACCCAGTTCTCGTAGCCGAACTTGGGGATGCGGAAGCCGGGACGGCGGATGGCCACCGAGTCGAACATCGACTCGAAGAAGCGGTGGCGCAGCTCCACCGGCTGGAGCCCGCCGGCCTGCTCGGAAGCCATCGGCGGCGGCGAGGCCGGCAGGTGCCGCCCGCTCAGGTCCGGCTCGAAGGACGCCGACGGCGGTGGTGGCGGCGGCGCGGGCGGCGGGCTCAGGGGAGATCCGGCCACAGAGGAAGGTGTGTCCGGCGCCGCCGGCGGCGGCTCCCGGGACGGCGGCGGCTCGTGCTGGTCCCGCGGCGCGGCCGCCGAGGTGCGCATGGGCAGCGGCGGCGGCGGCATGTGGGCCTCGGTGCCCGCGCTCCAGCCGTCCACGCCCCGGCCTTCCTCGGCGCGGTCGCGGGCGGCGTGGCGCGGGGGCGCGGTCGGCAGGGGCGTTCCCATGGGGAGGCGGACCGTGCGCCGGCCGCTCTTGCGCCAGTTGCGGGGCTGGACGACCACGTCGAGCACGGGTGCGGGCAGGGAGCGGCCGATCCGGACCAGCCCGATCTCGACCCCGAAGAAGTCGACCTTGCTGTCGGTGCGGTCGTTCAGCCAGTCCAGGCCGCGCCGGAACTCCTCGTGGAACCGGGGCGCGACCCAGATGACCACGGCCGCGTCCAGCCCGGAGGCGTGGACGATCATCTGCCCGAGCTGGTTGTGGTCGGTGGCCTCGAGGCGGTTCTCGATCACGATGGGCCGGCCGTTGGCGTCGGCCCCGAGCACGTTGAAGGCGCCGGTGTCGACGTTGATCTCCTGCTCCAGGGGGGTGATGTCGATCCCCAGGGTCTCGCTCAGCAGGTCGATGTTCTGCAGGAACCACGGGGTCAGGTCGGGCAGCTGCTCACCCCAGAACGACTTGAGGTCCAGCCGCTCGAGCCGGCCGAGACCCAGCCGCTCGATCTCCGTTCTGGCCACTCGCGCTCCTTCCAGTCGCCCCCCCATACCGGGGCAGTTGTACCGCGTCCCGCTGGGGCGGCGTCAAACCAGTCAAGTCGTCCATACCGCTGCGCTGGCGCCGGACAGGTCACCGCTGGGCAAACCCGGGCGGGTGGCGACTCGGAGCCGCAGCTTACCTGTGTCGACCGGGATGTGCTGGGACCCTTCGCCCAGGTTGGCGGCCACCACCGCC
The DNA here is from genome assembly GCA_036259695.1 of Actinomycetes bacterium. Classification (GTDB taxonomy): domain Bacteria; phylum Actinomycetota; class CALGFH01; order CALGFH01; family CALGFH01; genus CALGFH01. The sequence continues at coordinate 3,013 of DATABK010000140.1, forward strand.
CGCGACCCCGACGGGTCGTCCCGCTCCAGGACGACCAGCCGCCGCTCGGGGTCGACCCGGGCGGTGGCCAGGTCGCGGCGGCAGTTGCCGAGGGCCGGGACCTCGCGGCGCAGCCGCAGCAGCGTCCTCCAGAGCTCGAGGGTCTGCCCGGCGGCCCGGCTCCAGTCGAGCTTGGACCGCTCGAAGGTGGCCGGGTCGTTGGGGTCGGGCACCTCGTCCCAGCCGAAGGCGGCGAACTCCTCCCGCCGGCCCCGGCGGACCGAGACGGCCAGCCCTGGCTCGTGGTCGGTGAAGTACAGGAACGGGCGCGTGGAGCCCCACTCCTGGCCCTGGAACAGCAGGGGCAGGAACGGCGAGCAGGCGAGGAGCACGCTGGCCACGGCGTCCAGGTCGGGACCGACCAGGGCGGCCAGCCGGTCGCCGAAGGCGCGGTTGCCGATCTGGTCGTGGTTCTGGGTGCAGACCACGAACCGCTCGCCGCCCAGGCCGGCCGGGTCGCGGCCGTGGCGGCGGTCCAGGTACGGGTAGTACTGGCCGGTGAACGCCCAGCCGGTGGTCAGGACCTTGGCCAGCGTCTCCAGGTGCTGGAAGCCGTCGTAGTACCCGGAGGTCTCGCCGCAGAGGGCCACGTGGAGGGCGTGGTGGAGGTCGTCGGCCCAGGTGGCGTCGACCCCGTAGGCGTTGATCAGCAGGGGCTGGTGCAGGTCGCTCTCGGCCACCACCACCGCGCCGGGCCGGGCGGCATGGACCCGGGAGGCCAGCTCCTCGAGGATGTGGACCGAGCTCGCGTCGTGCAGGTGGTGGACGGCGTCCAGGCGCAGCCCGTCGACGCCGTAGCCGGCCACCCAGTGCTCGGCGTTGTCGAGGACGAACCCGCGCACGAAGTCCGAGCCCGGCCCGTCGAGGTTCACCGCCTCCCCCCAGGGGGTGGCGAAGCGGTCGGTGAAGTAGGGGCCGAACTCGGCCAGGTAGTTCCCGTCGGGGCCGAGGTGGTTGTAGACCACGTCGAGGAACACGGCCAGCCCGGCCTGGTGGCAGGCGTCGACGAAGCGGCGGAAGCCGGCCGGCCCGCCGTAGGCGGCGTGGACGGCGTACAGGTCGACCCCGTCGTAGCCCCAGCCCCGCGACCCGGGGAAGGCGGCCACCGGCATGACCTCGACCGCGGTCACGCCCAGGCCGGCCAGGTGGCCGACCCGGCCGATGGCCGCGTCGAAGGTGCCCTCGGGGGTGAAGGTGCCGCAGTGCAGCTCGTAGAAGACCAGGTCACGGAGGTCCGGGGTGGCGAAGGGGGCCGGCGGCGGGCCCCGGTCGACCAGCCGCGACGGCCCATGGACGCCGTAGGGCTGGAACATCGAGCGCGGGTCGGGCCGCTCCCGCTCGCCGTCCAGGAGCAGCACGTAGTCGTCGCCGGCGCCCGCCCCCTCGACCGCGCCCCGCCAGACCCCCCGGTCCTCCGGCTCCAGCGGCACCGTCCGGCCGCCGACCCGGACGGCCAGGGAGCGGACCCTGGGCGCCCAGACCCCGAACTCCGCGCCCCCCTCGACCAGCAGCGGGCCCAGCCTCCGGGGGCCTAGGCTTGAGGC
>DATABK010000141.1:0-4508 GCA_036259695.1 Actinomycetes bacterium
CCGTCGTCGCCGACCGGGGTGTCCAGTGACGTGATCGCCTGGCCCGCGTGCTGGAGGCGGGCCACGCCGTCGACCGGGAGCCGCAGCTCGGCGGCCAGCTCCTCGTCGGTCGGCTCACGGCCGAGCCGCTCGGCCAGGCGGACCTGGGCCCGCCGTAGCCGCCCGAGCTGCTCGTCCACGTGCACCGGGAGGCGGATGGGGCTGGCGCCGCGGTCGGCGGCCCCGCGGGCGATGGCCTGCTTGATCCACCAGGTGGCGTAGGTCGAGAACTTGACACCCCGGCGCCAGTCGAACTTCTCCACCGCCCGCAGCAGCCCCAGATTCCCCTCCTGGACCAGGTCGCCCATTGGCAGCCCGGTGGCCCAGTAGCGGCGGGCGATGGAGACGACCAGCCGCAGGTTGGACTCGATCATCGTCCGCCGGGCCTGCTCGTCACCGGCCTCGTAGGCCTTGGCCAGCCGGACCTCGTCCTCGGCGGTCAGCAGCGGGTGCCGGCCGATCTCGTCCAGATACAGGCGGAACAGGTCCAGCTCGGCCGTCCGGGGTGTGCGGGCCACGCTCGTCGTGCTGGTCATCGCGGTACCTCCTCTGCCGGCCACGATAGGAACCGGCAGGGAGCGAGACATCACCCGAAGGTGGACTCTTCGGTGGTGCTCTGGCGCGCCGAAGGTGGCATCGGAACGCAGGGGCGGGACGGCTCCGCTACGGCTGGCCCGCGGACGCGGCGATCGCGAGGGCGGCCAACCGGCCGTCCGGGTCGTGCAGGATCCGGAGTCCGTCGGTGACGACCCGCCGGGTCCCCGGATCGACCGGGTCGGTGGCCGCCCATGCCGGCTCGGCGATGCCCACCTCGACCTCCAGGCCGTCCTCCAGCAACAGGCGCCGTTCGGTGAGGGGCCCCCAGGCCTCGGTGCGCAGGACCCGGGCGGAGCCCAGCGCCGCCGTCCAGCCGTCCTCCTCCAGATAGCGGTCGCGGCGGCTGGTGAGCACAACCAGGTCGACGTCGGAGTCGGCCCGCGCGCCCCCGCGAGCCCAGGAGCCGACCAGCGCCAGCCCACGGATGTCGGGCTGCTGGCGCGCCCAGGCGACGGTCCGCTCCAGTACCTCCTCGATGCGTGCCGGCTGCGGCCCCAGCCGGACCTGGGGCGGGCCCGCCGCGCCAGGTCCCGCCGCCAGCTCCCGCTCCGCCTCCTGGGCGGCCCGCTCGGCCGCGGCGCGGGTCACGGCCTGCCCATGCAGGATTCCGCCCGGGCCATGGGCGGCCCAGCGGAAGCCCCCCTCCGGGTCCTCCTCGACGGTCCATCCCGAGCTGTACCCGATCCGCTCTTCGTTCATGGTTCCCGCAGCTCCTTTCACCGCCCGGCGCGGCCGGTGGCGGCCCCGTCCTCGGCGGCGGCGATGATCAGGTCGCAGGCCGAGTCCTTGAGGTCGGTGTAGGCGGCCAGGTCGTTCCCGAACCGCTCGGCCAGCCCCTGCTTGAGCCGGGCGTACGCGGCCGCCGCGTGGGGGCGGGCCCGCAGGTAGTCGCGGAACAGCAGCGCGTAGCGCTGGTTGGGCCAGCCGGCCACGCGGACGTGGACGTTCACCCGCCGGGCGCCGGGCGGGCTCTGCCACAGGCGCTTCTCCCACAACCCGGGGTCGCTCGCGTCGCCGGCCGGCCGGTGGTCGTGCCGGTAGGGGGTTGGCCGGTAGCCGGCCCGCTCGAACGCCGGCGCCAGCCGGTCGGCCTGGGCGAGGTCGGCCACCGTGACCTGCACGTCGATGACGTCCTTGGCGGCCAGCCCGGGGACCGCGGTGGACCCGATGTGGTCGATGCCGACGACCTCGTCGCCGAGGTGCCGTCGCAGCCCGGCCGCCAGCTCCTCGAACTGCCGGGGCCAGGCGGGGTCGTAGTCCTCGATGACGACGCCGGCCATGCCCTCAGTGTAGAACCCCGTCGAGCGGGCTAGCCGTAGGTGACCGGGGTGCCGTCCCAGTAGCTGGTCTGCCCGTTGGCCCAGCGGCGGCCCGTCGGGTGGGCCCGGAACAGCCATCGGAGGGCCTCGCCGGCGGCCGCCCGTCCGCGCGGGTCGGTTGCGGCCACGCCCCAGTCCCAGGCCCGGCCCTCCTTGTGCTCGCTGCGGCCGCCGACCGAGCAGTCCCGCGAGATGCCGAAGTCGGGCGTGCCCGGGAACGAGGCCAGGACCCAGCCTTCGGAACCCGTCCACCCCCGGCTTGGCCGGAGGGCTGCAGGTGGTCTGCGGCTGGTAGGGGGCGAGGCCGTCGAGCGGCGCCGACCCGGAGGGCGGCAGCGCGGCGGCTCGCGGGACCGCCGCCGACGTGTCCGCCTGGCGGGCCGCCGGCGTGGAAGGGGCCTCGTCCACCGCCGGCACGTCGACGACCTGCCAGCTCCCGGCCGTCCATCGGGCCTCGAAGCCCATGTAGGCATAGGTCGCGCCCCGGCAGACGACCACGCCGTTGACGCTCGTGGTGGCCGGTCCCGGAGTCGGCCCGAGCGGTGGGATGTAGGCGCCGAACCGGTAGGTCCCCGCCGGCGGGTTCCAGGAGACAGCCAGCCGGCCGGGCGGGCAGTACCGCCCCTGGTCGGCGACGTCGCCGTCGCGAACGGGGACGGCCCGGAGCCGGACAGCCAGGTCGAGGGCGGCCCGCTCCAGCTCGCTTACCCGGCACCCGATCGTCGTAATGAACCGTGTTGCCTGGAACGCCAAGCCTGACGCGCTTGTATGCCTAGGCCGGGACAACGCCGGAACAGCGGCGTAGTCTGCATCTCGACGGTCAGCGAGCCAAGCCCTCCGCAGACAGGAGCGCAGCATGGGTCGGCCGAATAGCTCTCCGCAGACGACGTCTCGCGCGGTCACGCTGCTCACCCTGGTCCTCCTCCTCGTCGTGACCGGATGTGGCGGCGATTCGGAGGAGGCCGGTGGAGCCGGGGGCGCCGGCGGCGCCACCGCCACCACGGCCGCGCCCACCTCGGCCGCGGCCGCCCCGGCCACCACCGAACCGGTCGTGCTCGCCGACGGCCGCCACCCCGTCTACCTCAAGACCGTCGACCCCAACGGGCGGACGGTCACCTTCGACCTCATCCAGTTCTTCACCGGCGACGCCGCCACCAGGGCGGCGGCCGAGGACGGCGAGGAGTCCCCGCCGCCCAACGACTACTACATCCGCAACGTGAACTCCCGGCTGCGGACCCTGCCGGTGCAGGACGGCGCCCCGATCACGGTGAACGTGCTCGCCGCCCAGGAGACCGGCAGCTCGACCAAGGACGTCCCGGTGACCCTGGCCAAGCTCGCCGGCTACTTCCCGAACTCGGGGACGTCCCCCTTCTGGATCACGGTGGCCCAGGGCCAGGTGACCCGGATGGCCCAGCAGTACCTGCCCTAGGCAGGACCAGCCGGATCAGAACGGGTAGGGGGCGATCTGGCCGCGGACGGTCACCCACTGGGTCTCGGTGAACATCTCGATGTTGGCGTCGGCCCCGCCCAGCCTGGCCCCGTTGCCGGAGGCGGCCAGGCCGCCGAAGGGGGCGTGGGCCTCGTCGTTGACCGTCTGGTCGTTGATGTGGACGATCCCGGTCGGGATCCGGGCGGCCAGGTCAAGGGCCTTCATCACGTCGCCGGTGAGGATGCCCAGCGACAGGGCGTACTCGCTGCCGGCGGCGAGGGCGGCCGCCTCCTCGGGGGTCGAGAAGGTCGCCACCGGGGCCACGGGACCGAACACCTCCTGGGCGTAGGCCGGCATGTCGGCGGTCACCTCGGCCAGCACCGTGGGCCGGTAGAACAGCCGGTCATAGGTGCCGCCGGCGGCCAGGCGGGCCCCGGCGTCCACGCTGGCCGTGACCAGCTCGTGGATCCGGTCGCGCTGGCCCTGGTCGATCACCGGACCCAGCGCCACCTGCTCGGACGCCGGGTTCCCGACCGGGAGGTGGTCGGCCTTGGCGGCCAGCCGGGTCACGTAGTCGTCGGCGACCCGCTCGTCGACCAGGTGCCGGCCGGTGGTCATGCAGATCTGGCCCTGGTGCAGGAACGAGCCCCAGGCGCCGGCGCTGGCCGCAAGGTCCAGGTCGGCGTCGTCCAGGACGACCAGGGCCGAGTTGCCGCCCAGCTCCAGGTGGACCCGCTTGAGATGGCGGCCGGCCAGCTCGGCCACGGCCCGGCCGGCCCGGGTCGAGCCGGTGAACGACACCACCCGCACGTGCTGGTCGGCGATCAGGGCCTCGCCCACCTCGGGGCCGCCGGGGAGCACGTGCAGGACGCCCTCGGGCAGCCCGGCCTCCTCGAACACCCGGGCCAGGCTCAGCCCGCCGCAGACGGCGGTGCGCGGGTCGGGCTTGAACACGACCGCGTTGCCAAGGGCCAGCGCCGGCGCCACCGACCGGATGGCCAGGATGAGCGGGAAGTTGAACGGCGCGATCACCGCCACCACCCCGGCCGGGAGCCGGCGGGACAGGCTGAGCCGCTCGGCGCTGGTCGGCAGCAGCCGCCCGTAGGGGTGGGAGGGGAGGGCGG
>DATABK010000142.1:0-4153 GCA_036259695.1 Actinomycetes bacterium
GCCCGCCCCACCTGATCCCTGGCGATTTCCGGCTGCGGGCCCGGCCCCGGTCGTGCCAGGCTGGGGCATGCTCGCCGCCCGCAACCTCAGCGTGGTCCGCGGCGTCCAGGTCGTGCTCGACGGGGTCGACCTGGTGGTCGACGGGACCAGCCGCATCGGCGTCCTCGGCCGCAACGGGGCCGGCAAGTCGACCCTGCTGCGCTGCCTCGCCGGCCTGGAGGCGCCCACATCCGGGACCGTCGAGTGCTCCCCGCCGACCCAGAGCGTCGGCTACCTGGCCCAGGAGCCCGACCCCGTCGGCGACGAGACCACCGCCGCCTCCCTGCGTCGCCGCACCGGCCTGGCCGTGGCCGAGCAGCTCATGCAGGCCGCCCTGCGGGCCGTCGGCGACCACCCGGGCCAACCAGAGCTGGAGGCCTACGACGACGCCCTGGCCCGCTTCCTGGCCCTCGGCGGCGACGACCACGACACCCGCGCCCCCCGGGTCCTGGCCGACGTGGGCCTCGACCCCCCGGTCCTCGAGCGCCCCCTGGAGCGTCTGTCGGGCGGGCAGCGGGTCAAGGCCGGCCTGGCCGCCATCCTCCTCGCCCGCTTCGACGTGCTGCTGCTGGACGAGCCGACCAACAACCTCGACTTCGACGGCCTGGCCCGCCTGGAGCGGTTCCTGGCCGCCGAAGAACGCCCAGTCGTGCTGGTCAGCCACGACCGGGCGTTCCTGTCGGCCACCACCACCCGGATCGCCGAGCTCGACCTGCACAGCCGCCGCCTGGCCGAGTACGGGGGCGGCTACGACGCCTACGTCGAGGAGCGCCGCCGCCGGCGCGAGCAGGCCTACGCCGACTACGACGAGGCCAGGTCCGAGCGGGCCCGGCTGGAGGAGGCGGCCCGCCAGAAGCGCGAGTGGGCGGCCAGCCGCCGGGGCGAGCGCCGCACCGACAACGACCGGGCCCTGGCCGGCCGGCGCAAGGAGCGGGCCACCGCCGGGGCGACCCGGGCCAAGGCGATCGAGCGCCGCCTGGAGCGCCTCGGTGACGCTGAGAAGCCCTGGGAGGGCTGGGACCTGCGCCTGTCGCTCCAGGCCGGCCGGCGCAGCGGCGAGGTCGTGGCCAGCCTGGCCGGCGCGACCGTGCGTCGGGGCGGGTTCCTGCTCGGCCCGGTCGACCTGGAGCTGCGCTGGCGCGACCGCCTGGCCCTGACCGGCCCCAACGGCGCCGGCAAGTCGACCCTGCTCGGGCTGCTGACCGGCGAGCTGCGCCCGGCCGCGGGCACCGTCCGGCTCGGGTCGGGGGTGGTCGTCGGCCACCTCGGCCAGGACCGCACCCCCGGCCCGGGCAACCTGCTGGACGCGGTCCGGGCCCGGACCGCGCTGACGGTCGAGCAGGCCCGTTCCCTGCTGGCCAAGTTCGACCTGGGGGCCGAGCACCTGTCCCGGCCCGAGGCGGCGCTGTCGCCGGGCGAGCGCTCCCGGGCCGGCCTGGCCGTGCTGGTCGCCCGGGGCACCAACCTCCTGCTGCTGGCCGAGCCGACCAACCACCTCGACCTGGACGCCATCGAGGAGCTGGAGCGGGCCCTGGACGGCTACGACGGCACCCTGGTCGTGGTCAGCCACGACCGGCGCCTGCTGGCCAACCTGCACCTGGACCGGCGCCTGGAGGTGGTCGCCGGCCGGGTCGCCGAGGCCCCCCTGCCCGTCGCCGCTCCCGGATAGACTGAGCGGAATGAACCTTTACCGCGAGCAGGGCGTCGTGCTGCGGACCTGGAAGCTCGGCGAGGCCGACCGCATCGTCGTGCTGCTCACCCAGGGCGAGGGCAAGGTCCGGGCGGTCGCCAAGGGGGTCCGCAAGACCAAGTCCCGCTTCGGCGGGCGCCTGGAGCCGTTCAGCCACGTCGACCTGTCGCTGTACCGGGGGCGGGAGCTCGACATCGTCACCCAGGCCGAGGTCATCTCCCCGTTCCGGGCCCTGCGGGAGGACTACGACCGGGTGGTCGCGGGCACGGCCATGCTGGAGGCGGTCGACCAGGTCGCCCAGGAGCGCGAGGCCGCCATCCGGCTCTACCTCCTCCTGGTCCGGGCCCTGCGGGCCCTGGACGCCGGGCCCCGCGACCCGTCGGTGGTGCTGGACGCCTTCCTGCTCAAGCTGATGGCCCTCGAGGGCTACCGGCCGGCGCTGGCCGAGTGCGCCGGCTGCGGGGCCAAGGAGCGGCCACGCTGCTTCTCGATCGCCCGCGGCGGCGGCCTGTGCGAGCGCTGCCGCACCGGCCAGGAGTCGACCCTGGACACGGCCACCATGCCCCTGCTGGCCGCCCTGCTCGGCGACGACCTGGACACCACCGCGCAGCGCGAGCCGGCCGCGACCTCCCGGCGCGAGGCCGGTGCCCTGGTCAAGGGCTACGTCGAGTACCACCTGGACCGCCGCCTGCGCGCCTATCCCCTGGTGGCCCGCTGATGCCGAGCCGCAACCCCCGGGCGCTGCCGCCCGACCTCGACCCCAAAGGCGTGCCCGACCACGTGGCCATCGTCATGGACGGCAACGGCCGCTGGGCCGGGGCCAAGGGCCTGCCCCGCAACAAGGGCCACGAGGCCGGGGAGGCGGCCCTGTTCGACACCGTCGAGGGCGGGCTCGACGCCGGGCTGTCCTGGCTCACCGTCTACGCCTTCTCCACCGAGAACTGGCGCCGGCCGGCCGCCGAGGTCCGGTTCCTGATGAACTTCAACGAGTCGCTGCTGGTGCGGCGCTCCCACGAGCTCCACGAGCGCGAGGTCCGCATCCGCTTCATCGGCCGCCGCGACCGCATCCCCCCGCACGTCCGCCGCCGCATCGAGGAGGCCGAGGACCTCACCGCCGGCGACACCCGCATGACCCTGGCCGTGGCCCTCGACTACGGCGGCCGCGACGAGCTCACCCGGGCCGTCCAGGCCCTGGCCAGCGAGGCCCGCCAGGGCCGCGGCCCCCGCCGCATCGACGAGCGGGCCATCGCCCGCCACCTGTGGGCGGCCGACATGCCCGACGTCGACCTGCTCATCCGCACCTCCAACGAGCACCGGATCTCGAACTTCCTGCTCTGGCAGATCGCCTACGCCGAGCTCTACTTCACCCCGGTCCTGTGGCCCGACTTCAACCGCCAGGAGCTGTTCGAGGCCCTGCGTGTCTACCAGGGCCGCCACCGCCGCTTCGGCGCCGTCCCCGACCCGGTCCCCGACCCGGCCCGGTGACCCGCCAGCGGCCCGCCATCCGCTCGGCGCGGCCCGGCGACCTGGCCCGGCTCGGCCCGGTGTACGAGCAGGCCGGGTTCGGCGGGCGCCTGGCCAAGGTGGTCGGGTTCGCCCGGGCCCGGCTCGGGGGCGAGGTGGTGGTGGCCGAGGCCGGCGGCGAGCTCGCCGGGGTGGCCGCCGGGGCGGTGTTCGGCGGGACCGGGTGGGTCGGGGGCGTGGCCGTCGTCCGGGCGCACCGGCGGGCCGGACTGGGCGGGGCCCTCACCGAGGCGATCGTCGAGTTCCTGGAGGCCCGGGGTGTGGGCACCGTGCTGCTGCACGCCACCGCCCTCGGGCGCCCGGTGTACGAGCGCCTCGGCTTCGTCCCCGAGACGCCCTACCGCACCCTGACCGGCCCCACCCTGCCCCGGAGCCCCCGCCAGGCCCCGGTCCGGGCCGCCCAGGCCGCCGACCTGGACGCGGTGCTGGCCCTCGACCGGGCCGCCACCGGCGAGGACCGCCGGCGCCTGCTGACCGCCCTGTGGCCGACCGGCGGGCTGGTCGCGGCCGTGGACGGCCGGCCGGCCGGCTACCACCTGGCCTCGCCCTGGCGGACCGGCGGGGCCACCATCGCCGCCGACCCCGGCACCGGCCTGGCCCTCCTGGACGCGGTCCGGGCGGCCGCCGGCCCCGAGGTCGCCATCTCGGTCCCGGCCGGCAACACCGCCGCCGTCGAGTTCCTCGAGGAGGCCGGCTTCACCGAGGTCTACCGGACCATCCGGATGTACCGGGGGCCGCGTGTCGGATGGGACCCGGCGGCCCTGTTCGGGGCCCACAACCTGTTCTGGGGCTGACGCGGCTAGAAGTCCAGCTTCATCGGCACCCGGTTGATGACCGACCGCTCGGCCAGGCGCCGGAGCACGGCCAGGCCGTTGCCGGCCGCCGCCGACAGCGAGTGGC
>DATABK010000143.1:0-14051 GCA_036259695.1 Actinomycetes bacterium
GCCGACCGCGGCCAGGTACTCCAGCACCAGGAAGGGCAGGCCCTCGGTGCGCTCGTGGATCGGCCCGGCGACCCCCGCCCGGGCCGGGGCGACGGCCGTGACCAGCTCGGCGACCTCGGCCGCGTCCAGGCGGTCGAGCTCAAGCACGCTCCCGTGCCCGGTGCGCCGGGCCTCGGCGGCCAGCCGGCGCAGGCGGGCGTCGGCCGGGACCTGCTCGGAGCGCCAGCAGGCGACCACCAGCAGGGGGCGGCCCTCGAGCCGGTGGACCAGGTAGGCGAGCACGTCCAGGGAGGCCTCGTCGGCCCACTGGAGGTCGTCGACGACCAGCAGCCCCGGCGCCGGGCCGGCGGTGGCGGCCAGCAGGACCTGGCTGACCCCCTCGAAGAACTGCCGGCCGGCCGCCGGGCCGTCCAGCGGCCCCGGCTCGGGCAGCCCCGGGTAGGCCTCGACCAGCTCGGGCAGCAGCCGCCTGGCCTCGGCCAGCCAGTGCCGCGGGACCTGGTCCAGGGACGGCCCGGCGGCCAGGACTCCCCGGAGCCCCTCGATGAACGGCCCGTAGGCGACCCCCGCCTCCTCCTCGTAGCAGCGGCCGCGGACCACCGAGGCCCCGAGCGACCGGGCGTGGGCGGCCAGCTCGGCGGCCAGCCGGGTCTTGCCGATCCCGGCCTCCCCCTCGATCACGACCAGCCGCCCGTCGGCTCCGACCTCGCCGTAGGCGGCCAGCAGCGCCGCCCACTCCCGTTCCCGCCCGACCAGCGGCACCGAGGCAGGTGGGGCCGGCGAGGCCGGGGCAGCCTCCAGCCCCCCAACCCCCCGAGTTGTGGGCCCCCGAACCGGGAGGGTAGCCGACGACGGAACAGGGGGCTCCGGGTTGTCCACAGCCCCGGCCGGGGCGCCCGGCGCCGCCGCCCCGGCCACCGCCGCGGGGGCCGGCTCGGGGGGCGGTGGGAGGCGGTTGGCCTGGATCGCCTCGTGCACGGCCACCGTCTCCTCCAGTGGCTCGACCCCGAGCTCCTCCTCCAGGACCCGCTGGCAGGCCTGGTACTGGCGCAGGGCGGCCCCGCGGCGGCCGCTCCAGCTGTAGATCCGCATCAGCTGGCGGTGGGCCGGCTCGTGCAGCGGGTCGAGGGCCAGCCAGCGGCGGGCGGCGTCGACGGCGTCGTCCCAGTGGCGCTGGCCGATCTGGGCCGCGGCCAGCCGCTCCAGCGTCCCCGCGAGCTCGCGTCGCAGCCGCTCGGCCTGGAAGTACTGCCAGTCGTCGAAGCTGGTGCTGTCGCGCAGGCTGAACCCGGCCAGGAAGTCGCCCCGGTGCAGCCGGGCCGCCGCGGCCAGCGGGGCCACGCAGGCCGGGCAGGCGTCCTCGGGTGGGTGGCCGTGGTCGCGGCGGCCGGCCACCAGGGCCTCGAACTCGGCCACGTCCAGCCAGAAGCTCGTCCGGGCGAACCCGACGGTGGTCCGGTCGGCGGCCAGCCACCCCGGCCCGACGGCCTTGTTGAGGGTGGACAGGGTGCGCCGCAGCGCCCCCCGGGCGTGCTCGGTGTCGTAGTCGGGCCAGAGCAGCCCGGCCACGGCGTCGCGGCCGTGCCGCTCGGGCTGCATGGCCAGGTACGCGAGCAGGGCGATCGCCTTGCGGGTGTCGACCTCGATCGGCGCCCCGTCCAGCTCCACCCGCGGCGGCCCCAGCAGGGCGATCCGCAGCTCCGCCATGCACCCCCCTTCCACTGGCCACGCTCCGCGGTCAGCATGGCACGACCGGGCCCGGCCCGTAACGTTCCCGGGACGGTCGCCGCGCACAGTACCGCGCGGACGGTGTCGAGGGTTGGTCGAGGAGCGCGCATGGTGGCTGCGGGGGGCGGACCAGCCGGCGGCCGGCTGCGCGGGACCGGCCCGGCCCGGCTGGCCTGGGGGGTGCTCGGCTGCTCGTTGCTGCTGGTCCTGGCCGCCACCGGCCTGCGGGTCCTCGGGCCCGAGGCCGGTGCCTACCCCTTCTGGGGTGAGGTCACGGTGATCGTGGTCGTGCTCGGCACCCTCGGCGCGCTGGTCGCGGCCAGGCGGCCCGAGCACCCCGTGGGCTGGCTGTTCGTCGGGATCGGGCTCGCCGGGGCCGTCCAGCTGGTCGCCGGCAACTACGCCATGGCCGCCAGGGCCGACCCGGCCCTCCCGGGCGGCGACATCGCCGCCGTGGCCGCCGAGGAGCTGCGCATCGCCGGGCTCGGCATGGTCACCGCGGTCATGCTGCTGTTCCCGACCGGGCGGCTGCCGTCGCCGCGCTGGCGGCCGATGGCCTGGGCCGGGGCCGCCGGCCTGCTCGGGCACCTGGCCGCCGAGGGCCTCACCCCCGGCCGGGGCGAGCAGCTGCTCGGCTACGAGAACCCCTTCGGGCTGGAGGGCCGGACCGGCCTGCTCCGGCTGCTCGGGGCCCTGGAGGGGCTGTTCCTCCTGGCCGTCCTGGCCGCCATCGGCTCGCTGGTGGTCCGCTTCCGGCGGGCCCGGGGGGTGGAGCGCCAGCAGCTCAAGTGGTTCGTGTACACGGCCGTGGTCGCGCTGGCGGTGCTGGTCGCGGCCAGCGTGGCCCTGGCCGACCTGATGGAGCACGGCCCCCTCGGCAGCATCCTGTGGGGCGCGACCCCGGTCGCCCTGGCCGCGGCGGTGGCCGTGGCCGTGCTCCGCTACCGGCTGTACGAGATCGACCGCCTGGTCAACCGCACCCTGGTCTACGGCCTGCTGACCGTCCTGCTGGGGGCGGTCTACGCCGCCGGGGTGTTCGCCGCCGGGCGGCTGCTCGACCCGGCCGACGGCCAGTCCGAGCTCGCCGTGGCCGCCTCCACCCTGGCCGTGGCCGCCCTGTTCCAACCGGCCCGCCGCCGGGTCCAGGAGCTGGTCGACCGGCGCTTTGACCGGCGCCGCTACGACGGGGCCCGGACCGTGGCGGCGTTCAGTGCCCGGATGCGGGACGAGCTGGACCTCGACACCTTATCGTCCGAGCTGCTGGCGGTGGTCGACCGGACCGTGCAGCCGTCGGGGATGTCGCTGTGGCTCCGGCCCGGATCGGACCGGCCGTGACGGGAACCGTAACGATGCCGGAGCGGTGGGACGGTACAACCGCTCCCAAGGAGGTGCCATGACCACGATCCCGAGCAACCTGCGGCGGGTCCTGCGGCGGGAGCCGCGGGTCCGGCCATCGACCGAGCCCGTGGCCGCCCCGCCCGAGCGGGTCGAGGCGCCGCCGGTCGAGATCGCGCCCAACGACCCGCTGGTCGCCTACTTCTCGGGGGCCACCGGGGCGGTCGACATCGGTGCGCTGCAACTGGACTCGCCAGCCCTCGAAGGCCTGCGCGAGGCCGGTATCAAGCTGGTCGTCCCCCTGGTCAGCCAGGGCGAGCTGATCGGCCTGCTCAACCTGGGCCCACGGCGCAGCGAGCAGGAGTACTCAGCCGACGACCGCAAGCTGCTCAACGACCTGGCCGGCCACGCCGCCCCGGCGGTGCGGGTCGCCCAGCTGGTCCGCGAGCAGGAGGCCGAGGTCCGCCAGCGTGAGCGGATCGAGCAGGAGCTGCGGGTCGCCCAGCTGATCCAGCAGCAGTTCCTGCCCGAGGAGCTGCCCAACCTGCCCGGCTGGCAGTTCGCGGCCTTCTACGGCCCGGCCCGCGAGGTCGGCGGCGACTTCTACGACTTCATCAAGCTGCCCGAGGGCCAGGTCGGCATCGTGGTCGGCGACGTGACCGACAAGGGCGTCCCGGCGGCGCTGGTCATGGCCACCACCCACTCGATCCTGCGGGCCGAGGCGCCCCGGCTGGTCGCCCCCAGCGAGGTCCTCACCCGGGTCAACAACCTGCTGGTGGACGAGATGCCGGCGCACATGTTCGTGACCTGCCTGTACGCGGTCCTGGACCCGGAGACGGGGCGGCTGCGCTACGCCAACGCCGGCCACAACGTCCCCTATGTCAGCACCGAGGGCGGGGTGACCGAGCTGCGGGCCACCGGCATGCCCCTTGGGCTGCTGCCCGAGATGGAGTACGAGGAGAAGGAGGCCACCCTCGCCCCCGGCGACACCGTCCTGCTCCACTCCGACGGGCTGGCCGAGGCCCACAACACCGATCGGGAGATGTTCGGCTTCCCGCGGGTCGCCAACCTGACCGGCGAGGCCTCCGACGGCGAGGTGCTGATCGACCGGCTCCTCAAGGAGCTGCAGGAGTTCGTCGGCCCCGACCTCGAGCAGGAGGACGACATCACCCTGGTCACCCTGGGCCGGCGGGCCGCCGGCGGCGGTGGGGCGGCCGCCCCCGAGGCCCTCCCGGCCGGGGGCGAGGAGCGCCAGCTGGCCGCCTTCGAGGTGGCCAGCGAGCCCGGCAACGAGCGCCAGGCCATCGACCAGGTGGCCGAGGCGGTGGCCGGGCTGGGGCTGGACGGCCCCCGCCTGGAGCGGCTCAAGACCGCCGTCGGCGAGGCGACCATGAACGCGATCGAGCACGGCAACGGCAACCGGCCCGAGCTGCCGGTCACCGTCAGCGTGGTCACCGACGGCACCGACGTGAAGGTGCGGATCACCGACCAGGGCGGCGAGCGTCCCCTCCCCGATGTCGAGACGCCCGACCTGGAGGCCAAGCTGGCCGGCCTCCAGACACCACGGGGCTGGGGCCTGTTCCTCATCCAGAACATGGTCGACGCCCTCAACACCGCCGTCGACGAGCACCACCACACCATCGAGCTGGTCATGCACCTGAAGGAGGCACCAGATGCCCGGAGCTGAGTTCGGGGCCGCGGTCCGATCCCACGACAGCACCGGGGTGATCGACCTGCACGGCGAGATCAACCTCGGTGCCGACCAGGCCCTGATGGCCGCCTACGAGCAGGCCGTCCAGGACGACCCGGCCACGGTCGTGCTGAACTTCGCCGGCGTCGACTACATCAACTCGACCGGGATCGCCCTGATCGTCGGGCTGCTGGCCCGGGCCCGCAAGGAGCACCGCACGGTCCGCGCCTTCGGGCTCAGCGAGCACTACCGCCAGATCTTCGCCATCACCCGCCTGAGCGACTTCATGGGGATCTACGCCGACGAGGACAGCGCGGTCACCGCCACTGTCTCCACCTGAACCCGCCGGTCCAGCAAAGGGAGGGCCAACGCAATGACCGAGGGCAGCCTCATCACCGATGTCCGCGAGCTGTCGAGCCGGGCCAGCGTCATCGACTTCAAGGGCGACGTCACCGCGTCGGCCGAGAAGGCCCTGGCCGACGCCTACACGAGGGCGAGCGGCAAGTTCACCCGGACGATCGTCCTCAACTTCAGCGGTCTCGAGTACATGAACAGTGGCGGCATCGGGATGCTGGTGACGCTGCTGGTCCGGGCGAACCGCCAGCGCCAGCGGCTGGTCGCCTTCGGGCTGAACGAGCACTACCGTCAGATCTTCGAGCTGACCCGCCTGGACGAGGCCATCGGCATCTTCGACAGCGAGGCCGAGGCGTACGCCGAGGCCGACGCGCCCTGACCCCGAGGAGCGGACCATGGACAGCCAGCCGCGGGACGCCGCCTACTGGGCCAAGAACGTCACCACCCTGAAGCTGGGCCAGGTCCCGGCCGAGGCGGTCAACCTGAACGTGACCGGCCGCCGGGTGGTCGGGCCGGTCCAGGGCTTCGGCAAGATGTGGCAGAAGACCATGCGGGTCGAGCTGGTTGGCGCCGACGTCTCCCCGGCCGAGGTCATCAAGACCTGGAAGGCTGAGTTCCAGCGGTTCTGGCCGGAGCGCAACTGGTTCTACGCCCCCCTGGAGGGCATCGCCCCCGGCGAGGTGGCCCTGCTCAACCTGGGTCTGCCCGGCCGGATGAAGCTGTCCACCGGGGTGCTGGTGCTGTACGCCGACGATGAGTCGTTCACCCTCATGACCCCCGAGGGGCACATGCTGGCCGGCTGGATCACCTTCTCGGCCGAGACGGTGGGAGACGTCACCGTCGTCCAGATCCAGGCCCTGGAACGGACCAACGACCCGCTCTACGAGCTCGGCTACGTGTTCGGCGGCAACCGCCTGAACAGCCGGTTCTGGATCCAGACGGCCGAGAACCTGGCCCGCCACTTCGGCGTCGGCGAGCCCGAGGTCGACTCCCAGGTGCTCTGCGTCGACCGGCGCCGCCAGTGGAACAAGGCCGGCAACATCTCCAAGAACGCGGCCGTCCGGACCTTCGTCTGGACCCTGGGCACGCCGGTGCGGTGGCTGCGCCGGCCCTTCATCCGGCGGCGCGCCGGCGCCTCGTGACCCCCCGGGCCGCCGTCCGGCTGGCCTGGGGGCTGTGGGGGCTGGCCGTCGGGCTGATCGGGGCCGCCCTGGCCGTCAACGCCGCCCGGCTCCTGCCGGGCTGGCCGGGCGTGCTGGCCGTGCTCAGCGTGGTCTTCGTCACCGTCGGGGCCTTCCTGGCCGGCCGGCGGCCGGCCAACCCGGTCGGCTGGCTGCTGCTCGGCTGGGGCGTGGTCATGGCCTTCGGCTCCTTCACCGGCGCCTATGTCGACCGGGGGGTGGTCCGTGACCCGGGCTCGCTGCCCGGCCCCGAGTGGGCGGCCTGGGCTGAGGCGGTGGTCTGGCATCCCGCCTTCTCGCTCCTGGCCTTCCTGCTGCTGCTGTTCCCCGACGGCCGGCTGCCGTCGCCGCGCTGGCGGCCGTTCGCCTGGCTCACGGTCGCCGTCTACGCGCTGCTGTCGCTGAGCGCCGCCTTCTCCCCCGGCGCCGTCAACCTCTACTACCCGCAGGTCACCCCGCCGGTGCAGCTGCCGGTGGCCGGCCTGGCCGACACCGCCTTCGACTGGCTGCTCGGCGGGCAGCTGCTGGTCCTCTTCACCGCCCTGGCGTCGCTGGTGCTGCGGCTGCGCCGGGCCCCGGGAGAGGAGCGCCAGCAGGTCAAGTGGTTCGTGTACACGGTGGTGACGGTGGTGGTCGTGTTCGTCACCACCACCCTGATCCTGAGCGGCGGCTACCTGTTCCCGGTCTTCGGCCTGATCCCGGTGTCGGTGGCCGTCGCGGTGTTCAAGTACCGGCTGTACGAGATCGACCGGCTGATCAACCGGACCCTGGTCTACGGGCTGCTCACCGCCCTGCTCATCGGCGTCTACGCCGGCCTGGTATTCCTGCTCGGGGTCGTCCTCGACCCCGCCGTCGGCGAGTCCTCGCTGGCGGTGGCAGCGGCCACCCTGGCCGTGGCCGCCCTGTTCCAGCCACTGCGCCGCCGGCTCCAGGACCTGGTCGACCGCCGCTTCAACCGGCGCCGCTACGACGCCGCCCGCACCGTCGAGGGGTTCGCGGCCCGGCTCCGGGATCAGGTCGACCTGGACGCCCTGCACACCGAGCTGCTGGCCGTGGTCGACCACACCGTCCAGCCGGCCTCGGCCTCGCTTTGGCTGCGGCCCTCCAGCGTGACCGTGCGGGGCCGGGTGGGATGACCCGCCGGAGCGCCCGCCGGCTGCCCCTGGCGCTGGGGGCGACGACCTGGGGGCTGGTGGCGGCGGCTCTGCTCGTCCCGGCCGGCGCCCCCGGCGGGGCGGCCGTGGTCGCGTTCCCGGCCCTGTGGGCGGCGACCAACGCGGCCGTCGGGACGGTGGTGGCCGCCCGCCGGCCCGAGAACCCGATCGGCTGGCTGCTGTCGGCCAGCGGGCTGCTGGTCGGGGTCGGCCTCCTGGCCGGTCAGTACGCCTACTACGCCCTGGTGGCCAGCCCGGGCCGGCTGCCCGGCGGGACGGCCATGTTGTGGCTGGCCGGCTGGCCGTTCGACGCCGGCCTGTTCCTGATCCCGCTGGTCCTCCTGCTGTTCCCCGACGGCCGGCTGCCGTCGCCGCGCTGGCGCCCGGTCGGCCGCTTCGCCGTCGTGGTGTACGTGGTCGACGTGCTCGGCCGCGCCTTCGCCCCCGGCCCGGTCAGCGAGGAGGAGCTCGGCCCGCTCGACAACCCGCTCGGGCTGGACGCCATCGCCGGTCCGGCCCCGGCGCTGCTGTCGCTCATCACCGTGCTGCTGCTGGCCGTCATGCTCGCCGCCGTCGCCGCCGTCCTGGTGCGGCTGCGCCGCGCCCGCGGGGTCGAGCGCCAGCAGCTGAAGTGGTTCGCCTACGCCGCCTCGCTGCTCGGGGTGGCCGTGGTCGTGGCCGTGGTCCTGCCCTCGGCGGCCAGCAGCCTGGTCGACACGGTGACGATCATGCTCGCCCTGGCCGCCCTGCCGGTGGCCGTCGGGATCGCGCTGCTGCGCTACCGGCTGTACGAGATCGACCGGCTGATCAACCGGACCCTGGTCTACGGCCTGCTCACCGCCCTGCTCATCGGCGTCTACGCCGGCCTCGTGTTCCTGCTCGGCGACCTGCTCAACCCGGCCGACGGCAGCTCCGAGCTGGCCGTGGCCGCCTCCACCCTGGCCGTGGCCGCCCTGTTCCAGCCGGCCCGGCGCCGCGTCCAGGCGGTCGTCGACCGGCGCTTCAACCGCCGCCGCTACGACGCCGCCCGCACGGTCGAGGCGTTCAGCGCCCGCCTCCGTGACCAGGTCGACCTGGACACCCTCTCGGCCGAGCTCCTGGGCGTGGTCGACGACACCGTGCAGCCAACCCAGGCGTCACTCTGGTTACGCTAGCGCTAGCTCGAGTCGGGAGGAGTCCTTGTGACCGATGGCCTGGGGCGGGCCTTTGCCCTCACGACCGCCCAGGAGCGGCTGCTGGCCGAGGTGCGGGAGCTGGCCCGGGACGTGCTGGGGCCGCTGGCGGCGGGTGGGCGGCCGGGGCGGGTCAACCGGGAGCTGGTCGGTGCCCTGGGCCGCCATGGGCTGCTGGGGCGGCTGCTCCCCGCCGAGCCGGGCGGGCGGGGGGCGTCGGCGATCGAGCTGTGCCTGCTGCGGGAGGGGCTGGCCCGGGAGTCGACCGAGGCGGAGACGGCGCTGGCCCTCCAGGGGCTGGGCGGGTGGCCGATCGCGGTGGCCGGGACCCCGGGGGTGCGGGGGCGGTGGGTCCCCGAGATCGTGGCCGGGCGGGCGGTGGTGGCGTTCGCGCTGTCCGAGCCGGCGGCCGGGTCGGACGCGGCCGGGCTGGAGCTGCAGGCGGAACCGGACGGGGACGGGTTCCGGCTGAGCGGCACCAAGGCCTGGATCTCGAACGCGCCCGAGGCCGACGTCTACACGCTGTTCGCCCGGACCACCCCGGGGGCCCGGTCGCGGGGGATCACCGCCTTCGCCGTGCCCGGGGACGCCCCCGGGCTGGGCGGGGAGGCGCTGGAGCTGCTCGCCCCCCACGCCATCGGGCGGCTGGAGCTGGACGGGGTGCGGGTCGGGCCAGAGCAGGTCCTCGGGCGGGTCGGCCAGGGGTTCGGGCTGGCCATGGCCACCCTGGACCGGTTCCGGCCCAGTGTCGGGGCGTTCGCGGTCGGGATGGCCCAGGCCGCCCTGGACGTGGCCGTGGCCCACGCCGCCGGGCGGCGGGCGTTCGGGCGGCCCCTGCGGGAGTTCCAGGCCGTGGCCCACGCCCTGGCCGAGGCGGCCACCCGGACCCAGGCGGCCCGGCTGCTCGTGTACGAGGCGGCCAGCCGCTACGACGCCGACCCGGCCGCCCCCGGGGTGACCAGGGCGGCGGCCATGGCCAAGCTGTACGCCACCGAGACCGCCCAGGCCGTGGTCGACCAGGCCGTCCAGGTCCTTGGGGCCCGGGCCCTGGAGCGCGGGCACCTGCTCGAGCACCTGTACCGGGAGGTCCGCGCCCCCCGCATCTACGAGGGCACCTCCGAGATCCAGCGCGGCATCATCGCCCGGGAGCTGTTCCGCGATACCGTGGGGCCCGACGACCAGGGGGGCGAGGAGGGACGGCCGTGAGCCCGTTCAAGGGTTCGGCGGGGTTCACCGGGCGGTGGGAGCACTTCGGCTACGGCGAGGACGCCGGGGTGGCCACCGTCACCTTCGACCGGCCGGAACGGCTCAACGCCCTCACCTTCGAGGTCTACGCCGACCTGCGTGACCTGCTGGCCGAGCTGCCCCACCGGGACGGGGTGCGGGTGCTGGTCCTGACCGGGCGGGGGCGCGGGTTCTGCTCGGGCGGGGACGTCCACGACATCATCGGCGCCCTCCAGGCCATGGGGCCGCGGGAGCTGCTCGACTTCACCCGCATGACCGGGGCCGTCGTCCAGGGGCTGCGCGAGCTGCCCCTGCCGGTCATCGCGGCCGTCAACGGGGTCGCGGCCGGGGCCGGGGCGGTTCTCGCCCTGGCCGCCGACCTCCGGCTGCTGGCCCGCTCGGCCTCCCTGGCCTTCCTGTTCACCAGGGTCGGGCTGGCCGGGGCCGACATGGGCTGCGCCTACCTGCTCCCCCGCCTGGTCGGGCTGGGCCGGGCGACCGAGCTGCTGCTGCTCGGGGACCGGGTCGACGCCGACCAGGCGGCCGCCCTCGGCCTGGCCAGCCGGGTCGTCGACGACGACCAGCTGCCGAAGGTGACGGCCGAGCTGGCCCGCCGGCTGGCCGACGGCCCGGCCCTGGCCTATGCCGCCACCAAGGTGCTGCTGAGCCGGGAGCTCGACCTGCCCCTGGCCGGGGCCCTGGAGCTGGAGGCGGTCACCCAGGCCCTGCTGCTCGGCTCCGAGGACCACCGCGAGTTCTACGCCGCCTTCACCCAGGGCCGCTCCCCCACTTGGAGAGGGAGATGACGACCCCCCACCGGGTGGTGAACCCCGAGGGGCTGGCCCCGCCGGCCGGGTTCGCCCACGCCGTCGTGGCCGCCCCCGGCCGCACCGTCTACCTGGGCGGGCAGGCCGCCCAGGGGCCCGACGGGGCGATCGTCGGGGCGACCCTGGCCGAGCAGTTCGAGGTCGCGGCGGCCAACCTGGTCGCCGCCGTGGCCGCCGCCGGCGGGTCGCCCGAGCACCTGGTGTCCCTGCACATCTACACCACCGAGATCGACCGCTACCGGGCCAGCCTGGCCGAGTTGGGCGCCGCCTACCGGCGCCACCTGGGCCGCCATTACGTGGCCTCGGCCCTGTTCGAGGTCGCCGGGCTGTTCGACCCGGCGGCCAAGGTCGAGCTGGTCGGGATCGCCGTCGTCCCCGACCAGGACCTGGAGGAGCTGCCATGAGCCAGACCCCGGCCCCCCTGGACTTCCTCGACCTGGACCGGCTGCTCAGCGACGAGGAGCGGCTGATCCGCGACACCACCCGCGGCTTTGTCGCCGACCGGATCCTGCCCGAGGTCGCCGGCTGGTTCGAGCGCGGCGAGCTGCCCCGGGAGCTGGCCAAGGAGCTCGGCGACCTCGGCCTGCTCGGCATGCACCTGGAGGGCTACGGCTGCGCCGGCACCAACGCCGTCAGCTACGGCCTGGCCTGCCTGGAGCTGGAGGCCGGCGACTCCGGGGCCCGCAGCTTCGTCTCGGTCCAAGGGTCGCTGGCCATGTACCCGATCTGGCGCTACGGCTCCGAGGAGCAGAAGCGACGCTGGCTGCCGCCCATGGCCGCCGGCGAGGCCATCGGCTGCTTCGGCCTGACCGAGCCCGACTTCGGCTCCAACCCGGCCGGCATGCGGACCAGCGCCCGCCGCGACGGCGGCGACTGGGTCCTCAACGGCACCAAGATGTGGATCACCAACGGCGGCATCGCCGATGTGGCCGTGGTCTGGGCCCGCACCGAGGACGAGGGCGTCCGCGGGTTCCTGGTCCCGGCCGGCACCCCCGGCTTCTCCACCCGCGACATCGGCCGCAAGCTCTCGCTGCGGGCCTCGGTCACCTCCGAGCTCGTCCTGGAGGACTGCCGGCTGCCGGGCGACGCCGTGCTCCCCGAGGTCCGGGGCATGCGCGGCCCCCTGTCGTGCCTGAACGAGGCCCGCTACGGGATCGTCTGGGGGTCGATGGGGGCGGCCCGGGCCTGCTTCGCCAGCGCGCTCGAGTACGCCCGGACCCGGGAGCAGTTCGACCGGCCCATCGGCGGGTTCCAGCTCACCCAGCAGAAGCTGGCCGACATGCTGGTCGAGCTGTCCAAGGGCACCCTGCTGGCCCTGCACCTGGGCCGCATGAAGGACGAGGGCCGGCTCGCCCCCGAGCAGGTCAGCCTGGGCAAGCTCAACAACGTCCGCGAGGCCCTGGCCATCGCCCGCACCGCCCGGACCATCCTGGGCGCCAACGGCGTCACCCTCGAGTACCCGGTGATCCGCCACGCCAACAACCTCGAGTCGGTCCTGACCTACGAGGGCACCAGCGAGGTCCACAGCCTGATCCTGGGCCAGGCCGTCACCGGCCTGGCCGCCTTCACCTAGGCCCGCCCCGCCGGACCGGGGGCGGCGGGGTGTGGCCGCCGGCCGACCGCGACACCCAGGCGTCGGCGTCGCTGATCAGCTCCTTGACGTCGGCCGGCAGGACCCCGGCGACCAGGTCGGCCAGGGTGACCCGCTCGAGCACGCTGCGCAGGCTGACCCGGACCGCGATCCAGACCTCGACCAGGTGGCTGGCGCTGCCGGTGTAGGCGACCGACTCCGGCCGGGCGCCGCGCACGTTCGCCAGGGGGCCGTCCACGGCCCGGATGATGTCGGCCAGGGTGATGGTGTCGGGCGGCCCGGCCAGCCAGTAGCCGCCCTCGGCGCCCCGCTGGCTCTGCACGTAGCCGGCGTGGCGCAGGTCGGAGAGGATGTTCTCCAGGAACTTGAGCGGGATCTGCTGGGCCTCGGCGATCCGGTCGCCCTTGACCGGCCCGGGCTCGGCCGCGGCCAGCTCGATCGCCGCCCGGACGGCGTAGTCGGCCTTTGCTGACACATGCATGGGCGCATTCTTCCCCATGCCGCTGTTGCAGGGAACCGCCGGGCCTACGAGCCGGCTCGCCCAGATGCAGTACGCGGATTCCGTCCCTTGACGCAACGGGCCCGACCCTTCACCGTGCCATTCTCCACCAACCAAGTAGGGAAAGTGGGTAATCGGGATCGGAGGAGCGATGAAGGTTCGCGCCAAGTTCGCCGCCGGGCTGCTGGCCGCGGGGATGCTGCTGGCCGCCGGCTGCGGCGGGTCGGGCGGGGATGGCGGCGGGGGCGGCAAGCTGACGCTGGTCGCCTACTCGACCCCCCGGGAGGCCTACGAGCAGCTCATCCCGGAGTTCCAGAAGACCGAGGCCGGCAAGGGCATCGGCTTCTCCCAGTCCTACGGGGCCTCGGGCGACCAGAGCCGCGCCGTCCAGAACGGCCTGGCCGCCGACGTCGTCACCCTGGCCCTGGAGCCGGACATGACCAAGCTGGTCGACGCCGACCTGGTCGCCAAGGACTGGAACGCCGGCGCCCACAAGGGCATGATCACCAACTCGGTGGTGGTGTTCATCGTCCGCAAGGGCAACCCCAGGAACATCAGGACCTGGGACGACCTGATCAAGCCGGGTGTCGAGGTCATCGAGCCGAACCCGTTCACCTCGGGCGGGGCCAAGTGGAACATCATGGCCGCCTACGGCGCCCAGCTGCAGGCCGGCAAGACCCCCGAGCAGGCGGCCGACTACCTGCTGGAGCTGTTCCGCCACGTGCCGGTGCAGGACAAGTCGGCCCGAGAGGCCCTGCAGACCTTCATCGGTGGCAAGGGCGACGTGATGCTGGCCTATGAGAACGAGGCCATCAACGCCCAGCAGAAGGAGCAGCCGGTCGACTACGTCGTCCCCGACAGCACCATCCTGATCGAGAACCCGATCGCGGTCACCGCCAAGTCCAGGAACGCCGAGGCGGCCAAGGCCTTCGTCGAGTTCCTGCGGTCCGAGCCGGCCCAGAGGCTGTACGCCGAGCGAGGCTACCGGCCGGTCGACTCCGCGGCCGCGGCCGGCGCCAACTTCCCGGAGCCGAAGGGCCTGTTCACCATCAAGGACCTGGGCGGATGGCCCGAGGTGAACAAGAAGTTCTTCGACAAGGAGGCCGGGATCGTGGCCGACATCGAGCGTGCGGTCGGGGTGTCGGTTGGCTAGCACCCTCGCCGGCCGCCGGGTCGGGCGCGAGGTCCGGGGCGGTGCCGCGCTGCTGCGCGGCACCGTCACCCTCTACCTCAGCCTGATCGTCGTCCTCCCGCTGACCGCGGTGGTGTGGCGGTCCAGCCGCGACGGCTGGGCCG